>JBEKTN010000084.1:0-24370 GCA_049516015.1 Isosphaeraceae bacterium
CCCGGCACCGAGCTGAGGGCCTGGCTCACGGTGCGCACGCAATGGTCGCAAGTCATCCCGGCGATGGGGATCTTCCAGACCTCGGTTGCCGTCGTCACGAGTCCATCTCCCGATCTCGTCGCCACCTGCCGTGTTCGCGCTCTCATTATACGCGTGCGCGTTTGACCATGCGGAGAGCAGGGGGGTACCGTAGGGGCAAGAGAGGGGTTCGAAGTCGCTGACGGGCCTCGAGCAGGCGAACCTTCAGAGCAAAAAGGGGCCAGGACCAGGGTCATGCGGCACGTGATCGAGGCGGGAACTGACGCGTCATCAATGATCCTGTTCGATCCCGGTGCGCTCCCTGGAGACTTTGCACGCTTGTTCCAGACCGGCTCCGCCGAGATCCTCGAGCGGCTGGACCGGGAAGGCAAGGTCTGCTGGATCACGGTGGATGGAGATGGCGGATACACGCTCCACGCCTACGTCGATGAGCGTGTTCCCAGGGAGCTCGAACGTTGCGCGGTCGAGCCCGAGACGATCGAGGAATTTCATGTCCCTACGGGCCGGCTCGTCGTCGCGGGCTCGGAATACGCCTTTCGAGAGGACGACGGCTTGCTGCGAAACCATCCGCACATGGGAGGTTCCTTTCTTGTCCAGCCTGGTATTTACCGCCTCAGGGTCTTCCGCACCCAGTACCCCAAGCATTTCGTCGAGCAACTGTTCCGCAATCAAGCCTCGGCGTGGGAATACTGCCTCTGGATGAGCATGATCCTCTTGATTCCGCTCGCCGTCGCGGCCTGGATCGGCCTGGTCGTGATCTTCTTCACCACGGTTCACGTCCCCTTTCCGAGCTTCCTGGCCCCGCTGCTCGCCCTGGTTTTCGCTTCACCGTTTCTGGTTCGCCGCCTGGAGACTTACCGCTCGGCGAAGGAACGTTTCGCCAGCCTCGAGCGAGAATACCCGGCGCTGGTTGCGCAGCTCGAATTCGTGCGCCCGAACCATTGACCCGAGCGCGGCTTGCCGTTTCGCGGTCTGAAGCTTCCATTCATTCATGCCGCAGCGAGGTAATCGGGTCGACCGAGGCGGCGCGGTGGGCGGGGTAGACGGCGGCCAGAGTGGTGATCAGTGCGGCCAGTGCAGGGGCGCCCAGGACCAGCCACCAAGGATAAGCAAAGAGGCTGCCCTTCACGGGCGTCTGGGGCTGCGGCTCCATGATCGACTTGGCGATCGCGTCGCCCGGGTACGAGGCCAGGAAGGCCAAGGCCAGGCCGATCAGCCCGCCGGCGAGGCCGAGCGCGGCGCCCTCGACCAGGAAGATCAGCCGGATGTGGCCCGTCCGCGCTCCCAGCGCCTTCAGGATGCCGATCTCGTGGGTTCGCTCGAGCACACTCATGATCATCGCGTTGGTGATTCCCAGCGCGGCGACCAGCAGCGCCACGACGGCCACGAAGGCCGTGGCGAAGGTGACCATGAGCACGTTCATCCGCACAGTGTCGATGAACTCGGCCAGTGAACGCTCTGCGGTGTCAGACTTTGTTTTTTGTTCTTACGCGCTGAATGGGAAACCAAAAACAAAGTCTGACACCCCTCCGGACAAAAAACAAAGTCTGACACCCCTCCGGACAAAGTCTGACACCCCTCCGGACACCCCTCCGCCGCACCCCTCCGCCGACCTTTTCGCCGCGCACATTCTGAGGCCTATCGGAGAGACTGGGTGACGCGTTCTCTCCGAGTCGATCACAAGGACGATGGGTGGCAACGCCACGGCGGTCGGCCCTCATCCGCCGCTTCGCGGCACCTTCTCCCGGGGGGAGAAGGGTGATCATAACCCTCTCCCGCTGGGAGAGGGTGGCCGAAGGCCGGGTGAGGGGCGGCAACGCCCAGGTGGTCGGCCGTCATCGGCCGCTCATGCATTTTCTCGGCCGGGGACCCACCTTGATAGCGCGGTCGCGGCTCTCGAAAAGACCTCGTGCCAGTCGTCCAGGCGAGACTGTCGGAAGAGGCGAAGCGTCGGATACCACGGGCTATCGTCGCGGCCGATCATCCAGCGCCAGTCGCTCCGGGCTGAGATCATGCCCCAGACCGGCCGGCCCAGGGCGCCCGCAAGGTGCAGGACGGACGTGTCCACGCTGATCGTCAAATCCATCTGCTCGATGGCGGCTGCCGTATCGGTGAACTCGCCCAGCCGATCGCTCAGGTCGGTCACGATGCCCGGCCGGATCCCCGGGTCACGCACTTCACCGGCGCTGGGACCGACTTGCAGGCTGTAGAACGCCACATCGGACAGCTCGAAGAGCGGAGCGAGATCGCGCAGAGTACAAGAGCGGTGCCGATCGTTGGCATGCGTCGGGCTGCCGGCCCATGCGAGTCCCATTTTGAGCCGCGGGTTCGGGATCGGCGGAGGACCAAGGTCCAAATGCCTGCGCTCCGTCTGCAAGTAGGGGACCCGGGAGGGCACGGTTTCCAACGTCGTGCCCAGCACGTGCGGCAGGCTCATGAGCGGGATGTAGGCGTGGAACTCGGAGAGCTTAACCATACCCGGCACTCGCAATTCGGCCAGGCCGGGGATCGATCGGAAGAGCGGGAAGACGTTCTCGGGGCAGAAGAACAGGAGACGATCGCAACGCTCGGCCGCCATGGGGAGGAAGCGCACGAATTGCATCGCATCGCCAGCGCCCTGTTCGCTGTGGACCAGCAGGGTTCCGCGCAGGCGACTGCCGTCCCAGCGGGGATGCGGGACCCGAAACGGAGTGAACCGGCTCGTCTGCCATCGCCACTCGCATTTCGCGAAGCCCTCCCGGAATCGCCCGAGTCGGAGCAGGAGCATCCCCAGGTTGAACTGCGCATCGGGGAACGCTTCCTTCAGCGCGATCGCCTTGCGATAATGCGCCTCGGCCGCACCATGAAGTTCCAGCCGTTCCTCCAGGATCGCCAGGTTGTTGTATGCGCCGGCCATCCGGCCATCGCGAGCGATGACCTCGATGAACTCGACCCAGGCGGACTCGGACAGTTCCAGGTCCCGGTAGACGACGCCCAGGTTGTATCGGGCCTGCACCGAGGCTGGTGCGAGCGCCAGGGCGTGCTCAAAGTGCCCCCGAGCCGCTTCCAGCTCGCCCCGCTCGTAGCACTCGGTGCCCGCTTGGAGATGTTTCGCGAATGCGTCCAAGATCTGAACCCATAGAGCGTTGAACTGGGCAAAAAGACGTCCGGAGGCTGTCGCGCGTCGACACGAGTTTACCAACTGGATCGTCGCCGTGGTCTCGTGCTTTGACCGGGCGCCGAGGGGGACATTCCTATTGCGGCAAGCAGATCGGGGGTTCAGGTCCAGGATCACTTCTCCTTTGGTCCCCGCGTGATCTCAGACTCGGCTGGAGACGCATCTGCGGGGCGGTGGATCGGATCCCGCTTTCGGTGCCGCAGCGGCAGTCCCGGCGGATCGAGAGGCGGATCGCCTCGGATTCCGCTTCGGTCATCGGAGCCTTGACGAACTCCGGCCAATCCCCGCGCCCTAAACTCTCCATTCACCGTCGAGCAATCGGAATGTTCCCTTGCCTCCGCCCCTGCCTCCGGCTGTGAACGCGGGATCGGCGTTCTGAGCAATCGGGCGCGTCATGACCTCAGCACATCGTCGAGAAGGACAACCGGCAGACCAGGGATGCGACGAAAGATGAGGTCATTCGTGAGGAAGAGCGAGCAACTGCAAGAATGGCCGGTAGCCGCTTGAATGGCATCGGGGGTTCGTAGACTGTTCAATGTCGCGCGAAGGCGCGCCCCGGCACGGAGGATCGACGACGTGATGGGGAGCAATCGGATGCCCGGGCTGGCGAAGAAGTTCTCATAGTCCGTCTCGAGCGCCGCATCTCCTTGTTTCAGCGGTCCAATGAGCGTCTCCATCAGAGTCAACTCGCTGCTGAGGACTTCGAGATCTCCTCTGGCTACGGCCTCCCACAAGGGGCGCAAAGTCAGAGCATAAATTGGATGCTTCTCCACGCTGTAGATGAAGATCAGGGCGTCGGCGTAGACGGGCCCGGAGGAGGGCAGCATCAACGATCCCATGCGTCGCGTTCCTCCTGGAACCGCCGCTCAACTTCATCCCACGTGGGCGCACTCCGTGGTCCTGAGGGCAAGGAGTCCAGGAATTCGAGCACTGAGCGACGCGATGGCGTCTCTGACGGACGGGGGACCAAGTAGACGTCGACGTCCTGGCCCTCCTGTAGCCCCGGTGCGGTAATCTCGATCTTGTTTCCGGACTGGACGCGTGCCGTGATGTGGAGAGCGTTTTGTAGTCCGTCGGTTGCTGTCGCCATGGATAATCCCCCCTTCTTGAAAGGATATTATCTCAGACCCGGTCCGCCGTTGTCGACTCCGCACGGTGCCAAGAGTGGGGCGACCCCAACGCTCTGCGGTGTCAGACTTTGTTTTTCGTTCTTACGCGCTGAATGGGAAACCAAAAACAAAGTCTGTCACCCCTCCGGACTAGCCATGCGCGGCTTGAACCAGGTACCTCGAAGGCTGCTTCGGGCAGGGTTCTCCTGACCCGCCCGTCCTCTGCGGGCGCAGGTCTCCCAATCCCCGGCCGTCGGTGCGTCACTGGAGACCCACGGTCGGCCGAACGGCGGGGTCGGGGGACCCTCGCCGAACGAAACCGCTGAACGGCGCGGTCGGGCGACCGTCACCGAACGATTCCGATTCGCAACGAAAACAGTCGGGATCAGAGGGCGGTCAAGACCAACTTTGCAGCATACCCTCGCCACCTGTGGGTCAAGGTGGTCCGGCTGCCCGGGCTGGCCGATGGCGAGGACGTGGCGGACTCGATTCCTCGAGTCGTGGCTGATCGGGGCGGGGACGAAGCCCGAGAAGCCGTCGGTGGCGAGTTACGGGCTCTTGTCGAAGCCGCCGTTGTGATCGACCTGAACTCGATCGTGGACGCCCCCAGCGAAAGCGAAGCCCCGCGACCTGTGGCCGATGCTCCCGGGGTCGAAGCCCCGCTCTCGATCCCGGCGGGAACACAACACGGCCCCAATGATTCGAGCGGATCTGAAGGCCGCCGGTATTCCCTCGGACGCCTACGATCTTCATTCCCCGCTGCATTGCTTCGCGAAGAGACTGTTTCAAGAATGGGTCCCGGCCTCTTCCTGATCTTGATCCTGATCCTGATCTTGATCTTGATCCTGATCGTATTTCTCCTCCTCTTACTCTCTTCTCTTACTCTTTGTACAAGGCACATGAAGATGCACCGGCAAGCAAGAGCAGGATGATGAGCAAGATCAAGATCAGGATCAAGATCAGGATCAAGATCAAGACGATCGCACTTCGCGTGGGAATCAGGTTGTAGGCCTGGAAGATCATGCCCACGGTCGCCAGCCGGTACTGTGCCAGCTCGTTGGCCGTCATCCGCGACAGCTCCTTGCCCGCCACCCGGATCGAGCCGCTCGTCGGCCGGTCCAGACCGCCGATCAGATTGAGCAGCGCTGACTTTCCCGATCCCGATTTTCCCAGCAAAGCGACTCGCTGGCCGCTCGGGACGCCCAGCGAGATTCCGCGGAGGGCTTGCTCGGAAGCCGATGGAGAGCCGAAGACCTTGGCGAGGCCCTCGACCTCGACGGCCAGCTTGGCTGCCGGCAACGGGCTCGCGGGAGAGGCGGTGGGCATGAGGATTTCTACAGGTTCGCCAGAGTGGGCACGACCGACCGCAGATAGCCAAGCGAGCTGGCCAGCCAATCATGGTCCCGGTTGGCCCAGGGGATGGTCTCCACGGACTCCGGACGCAGGAGAGCGCCCTGAGCGTAGCGCCCCTCGCAGAGGACCGCAAGCCGGACCACGGCCGACAATGACTGAGAGGTGAGCCCGGGGAAATAAGAGAGCCACTTGCGCTCGAAGATGGGCAGATCGTAGGTTCTGGGGTTCAGCTCGATCGTCAAGGGGAGTCCGGGCCGGGCCTGGATCAAGAGGGCGAGGAGGTCGGGCATGGGCAAGATCCCCGACCCGACGGGCCGGGCTTGCCAGCACAGTCCACGCGGCGTGAACGCCAGGATCGCGTCCTTGATGTGGGTGGAAAGGACCCAGGGCGCAAGTAGGGCGACGGCTGCGATCGGATCGTCCAGCCGCATCAGCAGGTTGCCGGTGTCCAGGGTTACACCGAAAGCACGGGCGTCGAGTCGTTCCAGCAGCTCGAGCAACTCGTCGGCCGTGAAGTCGGCATGGTTCTCGATCGCCAGCTTCAGACCCAGGTCCAGGAGCCGGGGTGTCAGCAGGGTCAGGACCTCCAGGGTCGCGTCGACCTGGGCCGCCCAGGGGACGTCGGAGCGAAACCGATCGTGCCGATCACCCACGTACACCCGCGCATTCCGGCAACCGAGCGCCGCAACCCCTTCGAGGCCTGGACCGAGTACCCGGGCGACGTCGCCGGCCGACATCGGTTGACCCTGCTCGCGCGATCTGCGCACGGGATTGGGAGAAGACAGGCCGACCTCGAGGTAAAGCCCCATCGCATCGGCGTGGCGCCGAAAACCGCCCAACCGCTCGGGATCGAGCCCAGCATCGATCACCGAGGGCTCGAGAAACTGCACACCATCCATCCCGTGAGTCCTTGCGAACTCCAGGGTCTCTGCGGGCGTCAAGCCGCGATGCGCAATCGTGGAGTGGTCGAAGCCAACGCGGATGCTCATCCCGACTCTCCCGTGCCGTCGTTACGTTGGAGACGAGAAAAAACCTCCATGGATTCTTCTTCTCCAGGTGGTGGTGCTTGGACTGCACATCCCTGTTGCCAACTGGCGCCGCGATCTCGTCTACTTTGGCAAATGTTATCGGTTCGGCCGACCACGGTGGGTCTGACGGCCACGGCACACGCGCAGGAATCGACCTCGTGAGTTTCTCACTTCGACGCCTGGAACGCAACGGGCCAATACCTGCTTGTCCAACTGGCTCAAGGAAATCGATAACCGACGGAATTCGTCGATCGCGCCGCGGCGCCGCGCGTCCTGCCGTGGTGAGGCGGCCCAACCGCTGGTGGCTTGTCCAAGCAGATCGATTTTTTTTGCGGGATTTTCCCGGGAGAGGGTTGACTCGAAACGGGAATCGTCGTATTTTGGCGGATGTCATCGGGACGCCATGAAACGGTCCACACCGTTGTGTATCGTCATAATGAATCAATATTCGCTAATGCATTTCTCCTGCTCTGCTTTTCCGCCGGTTTGCCAAGACCCTGTAAGCTGGCTCTCAATCAAAAAAAAAGAGGTTTGATTCCTGGCGGCAAGGAAGCGCGCGCCCGGTTCAACCTTTGACGAGGAGGGGGGCGGTCGCGGTCTGCGCTGGGCCTGCTTCGCTCGTGACTAGCCGCACGGTTCGTGTTCCGATTCCGCATGGATGCTGGGATCGGCACGGGCCGAGGCTGGCCAAATTAGACGTGTCTTCAGGGGGGCTTCGGCCCTTTTTTCTTGCGCCTGGCGAACTTGGGGCTTGCGTGGCCGCACCAATCTGCTTGGCTCAGGTGGGCCGAGCACCGTCGTCACGAGGCGGCTCCGGTCGTCACATGAGATGCTCTCGCGGGTCGAGATGGCTCTGTTACCAGGGAATGACGCGGTCGTGGTACGGAGCCTCGACGAAGTCACGCAGCATGACGGCGTCTGGTATCGCGTCCCGCGAGAAGTAAGGATTGCGTGAGGGCGCCGAAGGCACGGTTGTAGGGATCCCTTCGGGTGATCGGCTGCCGAGGCGAACCTCCAGCCGTTCCAGGATCGCTTGCGTCAGGGGCTCGTCGCCGAACCAGCCGACCCTGATGGAGACCTGGGTGGCGTCCTGGTGCGAGCGGATCGTTGCCACGACGCGCTGGTTGTCTTTGGTAGTGGCCTCGATACGCGAGACGCTTCCGTCCCGGGTCCCGTGGATTTTCTCAAAGTTGAGGTCGTTCATGGAGTCATTGAGCGCGGCCAGCACGGCAGCCCGCGGCGCCGTGAAGCTCTCCCAGCCTCGTGCCCTCGAGTACGAGGGGGCTGAAGAGGTTGCAGCGACTTGCGCGGCCGGCGGAACCGTGGCGCAACCCATCAGGCCGATTGCCAGGCAGGAACCAGCAGTCCATCTCACCAGCCGCAAGTCGCGACCTCCTTCTTTCGGTCCCTGGCGGCCAAGGCATGCCGGCCCCTCGGTGGTCCGGGCAACGGACCCTAACCCCGCGCCACGATTCGGTCAAGGCCGGCCGGCGTTCGGCAGCGTGGGGCAGAGTGTTTCAAGTACGCTGGGTTCTGCAATCGATCAAACCCGCCTGCGGTTGTCCTCCGGGAAAGGGTACTCCATGTACCTGGCGGTCGCCCGAGCAACCGCATCGCCGTGATGCCGGGCGACCACCCGCAGCGCCATATCGATGCCTGCCGAGATCCCCGCCGAGGTGATCACGTCGCCGTCCTCGACGACGTGCTGATCGTCGATCAAGTTGACAGCCGGGAACAATCTTCGCATGTCCTCCAGGACCCGCCAGTGGGTTGTCGCCCGTTTGCCGTCGAGCAATCCAGCTTTGCCGAGGAGCAGCGACCCGGTGCAGACCGAGGTCAGCGTCGTCACCTGACGAGCCCTCTCCTTGAGCCAGGCGATGAGCCGATCGTTCAACATCCCTCTTCGAGTTCCCCAGCCCCCAGGGACCACCAGCACGTCCAGGGGAGGGCAGTCGTCACACGTGTGATCGGGAACGACCTTGAGCCCGCCTGTTGCGACAACGACGCCGGGATGCTCGGCAATGATGAGGACTTCATAAGGCGACGGGTCAAGCCTTCTTCGGTCTTCATCCAGCCTGGTAACGGAGAAGACCTCGAAAGGCCCGCAGAAGTCGAGCACCTCGACCTCGGGGAAGACCAGGATGCCGACACGGCGACGATTCATGGGTAACGCTCTCTATGGAGCTAAGACGCTTTGCAGACGGATCGCAAAGGTACAATTACTCAATAGATCCCCGCAATTGGGAAAGCCCTCGGAGGGGAGCAGGTGACCAGGCTCAGCGACGCACTGCCAGTAGATCAGAGGTACAATCCAGTGTGAATGGCGAGAGTCTCCTACGACCTGGAGAGCCGAGGGTTTATTCTAGAGCCAGTTTGACGGCGACTGATCTTGGCAGATTTGGTTCATGAAAAGGTCGAGACACATACTGAGTATGATCACAGCGCTTCTTGTGCTGGTGAGCCCGACTGCCGCGTTCGCCTGGAACCCCACGGGGCACCGGGTGATCGCCGCCATCGCCTGTCGTCAGCTTGACGACCAGACCAAGCGGAAGATCGCGGAGATCCTGAAGAGGCACCCCGCCTATGCCGGCCTCTGGGCGAACCGACCGACGAACGGCGGCGACGAGATACAGAACCTCCTGTGGAACGCCTCAATCTTCCCGGATGATGCCCGCCGCCCTCCCTGGGACAAGTTCCATCACCCCAAAGCGCACTACGTCAATTACCGCATCCTTGGAGATCAGGGGAACAAGGTCGAGCCGCCCTTGCCGGACGAGAACGTCATCGACTCCTACGTCGCCCACCTGCGACAGACCCAGGACCCGCTGACCCCGGTCGAGGACAAAGCCCTGCACCTTTGCTGGATCTTGCACCAGGCGAGTGACATCCACCAGCCGCTTCACGCCGTCGCCAGGTTTTCCAAGGCTTTGCCGGAAGGGGATCGAGGCGGCAACGAGGTTCACTTGCCGAACCCGAGGGGGCGGGCCGAGTGGAGCAACAACCTGCACGCCTACTGGGACGACCTGCTCGGCAGCGACGAAGACCCTGCCGCCATTGAACGGCTCGCGGGCGAGCTCATGACCGAGCATCCCGTGGGCAATTTCGCCGCCGATCTGAAGAAGACCAGCATCCGCGACTGGGCGGAAGAGAGCGTGCAGGTCAGCCTCAAGACAGTCTACAACAACCTGGACCCCGAGATCACCAACTTCGTGGCCGTGCCGGCCGGCTACGATGCTGATGCCCAGAAGGCTGCTCGCAAGCGGGTCGCCCTGGCGGGGTATCGGCTGGCTGACGAGTTGAAGAGGGTGGTGGTGGATCCATGATGAGATGTCCAGCATTCATGTCATAACGTTTTATCACTGGCTTCATTGGGAAAGTGAGCGATGGCCATGTCCACGACGATCACGCTGGAGGAAGCCCAGGCTTGTTTAACAGAGCTGGTCCTCAGATTGGCTCCCGGTGAGGAGGTCATCATCACCCAGGATCAGCGGCCGGTGGCCAAGCTGGTTGGTGAGCAGACCGCCAAGCG
Source organism: Isosphaeraceae bacterium (assembly GCA_049516015.1). Taxonomy (GTDB): domain Bacteria; phylum Planctomycetota; class Planctomycetia; order Isosphaerales; family Isosphaeraceae; genus Aquisphaera. The sequence goes on from JBEKTN010000084.1 coordinate 10,216, forward strand.
GAAGCCACGCAAACCGGGGAATTGCAAGGACCTGATGACGATCATCTCGGTCGACGACGAGCACTTGAAGGACTTCGAGGAGTACATGTAGTGCGCCTTCTTCTCGATACACACACGTTTCTCTGGTTCGTGCTGAATGACCCGCAACTGAGCGGGCCGGCGAAGGACGTCATCGACGATCCGGCCAACGACGTCCTGGTCAGCCCGGCGACTTGCTGGGAAATAGCAATCAAGGTAAGCAAACAGAAGCTTGACCTGCGCGGCACCTACGACGACTTCATGAGCCGTGGCATCGCCGGCAACGAGTTCGAGATCTTGCCCGTGGAAGTTCGACATGCGGCGGCGTTAAGGGAAGATGATCACGGAAAACTGGGGATATCCCTCGAGCACGCGGCGGAAGACCTTGGGGTTGTGCGCCGAGATGCCAAGGTAGCGCACCTTGCCTTGCCGACGCGCCTTCTCAAAGACCTGAACGACCATTTCGAGCGCCTTGGGGCTGACCATGAGCAGACTGTTGATGCTGTTCTGCCCCGGCCCCCAGGTCGCACCCACCGGCCGCCAGAGGTCGAGCATCTCCGTGTGGTAGGACCGCAGCCGTGCCTCGATGTTCTTCATCATGCCGGCCGGGGTCAGCTCCTTCTCGTACTCTTCCGTGACCTTCTCCGGCCAGGATGCGAAGCCGATAAACCATCGATCGCGGCCCGCGTTCTTGCACCGGGCCATCGCCGCGCCGTAGAGATCGCATTCGGTATCAATTATTCGCGCCCGGTTCTTGTGCCAAGTCAAGAACCAAGCGACCGCAGCCTTGCCCGGAACCATCTGGAACGTGAGCCAAGAGGCGAATAGGCTCGAGGCAGGCCATCGACATTCTCACGGAAAGGAGAGCTCCCATGAGAGGGCGGATCATTCCCGCAGGCGTTCTTGCCGCATTGCTGCTCGGCTCGATTCGCGTTGCCGTGGGAGAGTCGACGACGGTCGATCTCGCCGCGCTCACTTGGTGCTGCGGATCGCATCGACCAAGGCGGTGATGTCCCCCTTGGTCACGGGCTGGTGATCTCCCTTGTATTGAGCGAGGTCCTCTGCCATGTGGAGGAAGCTCTTCAGCGCCTTGCGCTGGTCGGGCTTCCAACCCTTGGTATCGAGGTTCTCGCAGATGGCCTGGAGGGCCTCGACGACACGGCCGATCTGCTTGCCGTAGCTGGCCTGGTCGGTGACGATACCTTTCTCCAACTCCGCGTCAGAGGACTGCATCTCGTTGACGTTGATGAAGCCGTACTGGCCCATGGCATTGCGGAAGGTATCGGCCCACCAAGAGGTGAAGGGGTTATAGTCTTGCCAGACATCGCCCGAGAGTCGCGTATTGCTCATCGCACCAACTCCCTCTCCGCGTGGGGACGGGTGAGCCTCGCCGCTAATGCCGTCGCGGTCCCGTGGCAAGCCGGACATTCTTGAGGGAGATCACCCGACTGCTTCTTCGAAGCTTTCTTCTTCGATTAGACAGCCTCCGGCCGGCTCAAGCAACGAAATTCCATGGCCTCGGTTTGTGATCCAGCCAGTTGATCCGAAACGACGACGAGTACTGTGGGCCAATTCTAAACCGCCAGTATGCCGTGGACATCATGCCTGGAGAGTACACGTTCCGCGAACACACGACCGGCGGCCCGCCGGACAAGATCTTCGAGGAGTCATGCTTTCTGGAGCGGTTCCGCAACATGATGGTCATGGAAGACGAGGATACGCTCTGGCTGGCGCGGGCCACCCCTCGAGCCTGGCTCGACCAGGCCAGCGGATCGTGGTGAGGAGGGCGCCCAGCCACTTTGGCATGGTCAGCTATGAGATCCTCTCGGATGTGGAGGCCGGCAAGATCACCGCGACCTTCGACTTGCCGTCGCGCCGTCCTCCCAGGACGGTTCGCCTGCGGCTCCGCCATCCCAGGGTCGCACGGATCAGAGCCGTCGAGGTCAACGGAGCCCCCTGGAAACTTCCGCCAGGAAGACGAAGTGATCCGCGAACTCGGTCGGTCTGCCGCCGGCGATCGCTGTACCGACGAAGGCCTGGACTCGTTGCCCCCATGCATCAATACAGGGCTTTCCCGTGGGATGACGAACTTCCGCCGTGAAGGCGACTTCTCCTCGCTTGGTATCGACCAGAACCCCGTGGATCATTCCGGTGTCGGCCGCGACCGGCGGGCTGCCCGATTCCTGAAACGCCGTGAATAGCCCCAGAATGAGTATGGCTGTCATGAAAGTTCTCCCTGTTCCTCGTTCGCGGCCCCGGGCGGCGCTCAAATCTCGATTGTCTTTGCGGGGGTTCAACTTATAATAGTAGTTTGCGTTGGTCCACCCCTTGCGTGGAGGGGTGGCCTTTCTTTTTCCCCTGGTTTTGACGGACAGAGGCCTGACATCCCGCACCCGCGCCTCAGCCGTCCAGTCCGCCTTGCCCTCGTGGGTCGAGGACGGAATCGAAACGAATCGAGAACATGGTAGATCGCAACTTGCTACGTGAGTTTGATGTCAGCGAAGACGAACTGACAGCCGTGGTGACCGCGGAGGATGGCAGCAAGACTCTCGACCATTTCCTGGGCGAGGGACAGAGCTTCGAGATCGGCTCCATCGTCTCGGGCAAGATCGTGGAAGTGGTGGGTGACCAGGTCGTCGTCGATGTCGGCTACAAGTCCGAGGGGCTGGTGCCACTCGGCGAGTGGGAAGATGAACCGCATCCGCAGCCGGGTGAGGCCGTCGAGGTCTTGCTCGAAGGGATGGAAGACGATACCGGCGAGATCGTCCTCTCCCGCAAGAAGGCCCACCGGATGCGCGCGTGGGAGATGGTGATCACCAAGTATCATGAAGGCGACGTCGTCAAGGGACGCGTCACCCGCAAGATCAAGGGCGGCCTGCTCGTCGATATCGGCGTGAACGTCTTCCTGCCGGCCAGCCAGGTCGACATCCGCCGGCCCTCCGATATTGCCGATTATATCGATCAGGACATCGAGTGCATGATCCTGAAGATTGACGAGAGCCGGCGCAATATCGTGGTCAGCCGCCGCAAGCTGATCGAGATCACCCGCGAACAGCAGAAGAAGCAGCTCCTCGAGGAGATCGCGGTCGGCCAGGTCCGCAAGGGCACGGTCAAGAACATCGCCGACTTCGGAGCCTTCGTCGACCTGGGTGGGATCGACGGACTGCTGCATATCACCGACATGAGCTGGGGCCGCATCAACCATCCCAGCGACATGCTCAAGATCGATGACCAGATCGAGGTCATGGTCCTGCACGTCGACAAGGACCGCGAAAAGATCGCGCTGGGGCTCAAGCAGAAGAGCGCCAGTCCCTGGGAGAATGTGGCCGACAAATACCCCGTCGGCACCCGCGTGGTCGGCGAGGTGGTCAACGTCATGAGCTACGGGGCCTTTGTCAAGCTCGAGGAGGGTATCGAGGGCCTGGTCCACATCTCGGAGATGAGCTGGACCAAGCGGATCAACCACCCCAGCGAGTTGGTCAACATTGGCGACAAGATCGAAGTCGTGGTCCTTGGCATCAACAAGGACAAGCAGGAAATCTCCCTGGGCATGAAGCAAACCCAGGTCAACCCCTGGGACCAGGTGGCCGGCAAGTACCCACCCAGGACCATGGTCGAGGGCACCGTCCGCAACCTCACCAACTACGGTGCCTTCATCGAGATCGAGGAAGGCATCGACGGTCTCTTGCACATCTCCGACATGAGCTGGACCCGCAAGATCGGCCATCCCAACGAGCTGCTCGAAAAGGGCCAGCGCATCAGTTGCCAGGTACTCAACGTGGATCAAGACCGCAAGCGGATCGCCTTGGGGCTCAAGCAACTCAAGGAAGACCCGTGGGAGACCGACATCCCCGGCCGGTATGAGCCCAGCGACGTGGTCAAGGGCAAGGTCACCAAACTGACCAACTTCGGTGTCTTCGTCGAGCTCGAACCGGGCCTGGAGGGCCTGCTTCATATCTCAGAGCTGGCAGACCATAAGGTCGACAGCCCCGAGGAGGTCGTCAAGGTCGGCGACGAGATCGAAGTGAAGATTCTCCGGGTTGATCGCGGGGAGCGGAAAATCGGCCTGTCGCGCAAGAAGGCGCAATGGACCAAGCCTGGCGAGGAAGAAGGCGAATCCGAGGGCGCCGAGGCGGCCGATGCGAACAAGGAAACCAAGGAGCTCAAGGGCGGTCTCAGCGGTGGCGGGCCACTCTTCAGCATGGGCGGCACCCAACCCTCCGAGACGCCTGAAGACCAGACTTCCTGAGTTCCACAAGCCACGGCCTGGACACACGCTGAATCCTCATTCCAACCGCCACCTCGACGCAAGTCGAGGCGGCGGTTTTCTTTGTCAATGACTCGACAGGAATAAGCGAGAACCCGCCAGACAGAGCCGGCTCCTACAAAATCCACCGAATCAATCCCTTCAATCGACACGCCAACTTTGCCCTTGCCCTGAACTTAGGGTTTACCAAATCGCTAGTCTTCGTATATTCCCAATACATCCTAGATTTCCAAGTCCTTCTTAAGTTATCAAAGTGGGCGGGTCGATATCTCGTAGTGTGGAAGCGTGAGCGGCAAAGGGGGATGAAGAGTTGAGGAAGGCGTCGGGGAGGGGGGAGATTCTCTCCTCTTGCCGGAGTCGAGACATTCCTCCGGCCTGTCGGAGGCGCGCGTTTGTTGGCCAGAGCCGACGAGGGTGCATCCGAGGGGGCAAGTCGGTGGGACGACCGAGACTTTGCCGGGAACGTCCGTGGTCACTGTGGGAGTAACGAGGAGCGAAGGTGATAGGGCGGCAGGCCCGTACCCCGACATCATCGGGGACGTCCCTGGTGCTCCGGCCTCGATTCAGCCCGAAGTCCTGCCGGTTGCGGTCCAGTTCTCCCACTGCCCTTGACTTGAGCGGCCCCTGTTTTGACCGACACAACGAGGATCTTCATGGCCCGTATTCGCCGACACCGACGTGACCCGGTTCAGAGCCCCCTGGAGACCTATCTCCGGGAGATCAACGAGATGGCTCTCTTGACCGCCGATGAGGAGAAGACTCTGGCTCATCGGATCGCCGCGGGCGATGATCAGGCCCGCGATCGGATGGTTCGCGCCAATCTTCGGCTGGTCGTCAATATCGCTCGAGGTTATGCAGGAAAGGGACTGGCGCTTCAAGATCTGATCGAGGAAGGGAACCTGGGCCTGCTGCGGGCCGTCGAAGGCTTTGATCCCGCGGTGGGAACGCGCTTCAGCACCTATGCCAGCTACTGGATCAAGCAGTCGATCAAGCGAGCCCTGGTCAACACCGCAAAGCCCATCCGGATCCCGGCTTACATGGTCGAGCTGCTCTTCAAGTGGCGGCGGATGTCGGCGGATCTGCAGGACTCGCTGGGCCGGCCGCCCAGCATCGAAGAAATCGCCAAGGCCTTGCAGCTTCCCAAGAAAAAGCTGGCCATCGTCAAGAAGGCGATCAAGGTCTACAACCTTGTCCCCCAGACCGACCAGCCCGAGAACGGCTGGAGCCTGGGCGAGATGCTCATGGACGAGCGGACACGCACTCCCGATGTCGAAATGGTCGAGGCCGATAACCTGCGCCTGGTGATGCACCGGCTCGAGGAGATGGACAAACGCGAGGCGACCGTGCTGCGCATGCGGTTTGGCCTCAACGATGCGCCTCCGAAAACCCTCAAGGAGATAGGCGAGTCGCTCGGCCTGACCCGGGAACGGGTGCGGCAGATCGAGAACGAGGCACTGGGCAAGCTGTCGGCTTCGCTCCAGGCCGATTGACGCAAACTCGTCATCCGCCCTGTTTTCTTGCCTTTTGCGACCTGAAACGCTTCCGCAATCGGCAAACCAATACCCCAGCGCCGGCAGTCAGCAGGACGACCAGAGGGGATGGCTCGGGAATCGGCGAGGGGAGATGGCCTTGCAGTGCCCTCAGGTTCGTGAGCGGCTTCTCGCCGGAAAAGCTCGAGGCGAAACTTCCCTGGAACGTGCTATTCGATTGGGGGATGACCCGGAAGTAGGCTGCCGGCCCGAATGCCTGCGCCAGTTGACCGCCGGTGATCTTCACGTTCAGATCGAACACATCGGCGCCGTTCAGTGATTTGCGGGTCTCGCTCTGCACACCGAAGGCCGTGGGCGTGCCTTCAAGCAGCAGTCCGCGATAGACCTGGTTGCCGATCACCACGCTACCGTAAAGCTGGAACCGATTATCCGGGTTCGCGACGATCTGGCCATTCTGGTTCAGCGTCAACTGGAGCGTCTGACTGAGTGTTCCATCCTGGTCGGGCGTCACGCTCGACATGTCGCTGCCCGTCGGACCCAGAGCGATAAGCTGGGGCGAGTTTGTGACCTGAAACGTGCCAGTCTTCGAGGCCGGATCAAAGGTGTACGTCTGAGATCCCACGATGTCGCCCGCAATGTCGGGATACGTGCGCGCGGTCTTGGGGCGGATCAAGTCGCCGCGGGCGGGCCAGCAGACCCCGGTCACGATCAGGAAGATCATGACCGTGCCAAGCTTCACAATGACGCTTCGCATCCGCTGCATGGGAAGGCCCTTCTGGCCGTTCGCGTTGCGCTGGAGAGTCTTTCGTTCAGATTCTTGAGTCCGGCGTGTAGGTTGCATTCCAGCCTGTCTATAGGTGCGGAATCACCGGCCGTTTTCACACATCCGTGGGGCTGATCAGTGGCGGCCGGGGCCATGAGTCGAGCTTTGCCGCGGTCTCCCTGTGGCACGGGTCTGGCCGATCGGCGGCCGCGATTCATTCGACGGCCTCTTCGCCTCTCCGCGGCAGGTCCGCGGTGCGAGCGTCAGGGCCTGGTGTGGCTCAGGGAGCGGAAGGGTCGTGACCGGGATGGGCTCAAGGAGTGGGCTGAAATCGAAGATGTGGCCCGGGGCAGCAACCGAATCATGCAACCGCCCGGAATCCTTTCCTGGATCTTATGCCGGAAGTCCTTTCCTCAACGGTGGCTCGGCGCCCCTGGGTGAAGTCGCCTCGATGCAGGATCGAAGCCACGACCAGCCGGGTTGGGAGCCGCATCCTTTCCCGGCTCGCGGATTAGACCTACGATCGCCCTGCCTGTCAATGCTGACAAGGGGCATCGCTCCATGATCTGATGATCCATGCGACCGGGCTGAGAATCATTTTTTAAAATTCATCTCCGTTTTTTGTCTAGCGATTCAACGACCAGCAATGTATGAAGGAGCAATCGACGTTCAACCCTCCCTCAATCGGGGTGGGACTCGATTTACTTGGATAAACGACTCGTAGCTGGCCGGACGCGTTACCGGCTGCACCGTGACGATCGAGCAACCCAAGGAGATGAGGAATCATGACATCACGAATGCGTTGTGCGCCCGCTCTTGCCTTGCTGGTGGCAGCCTCGCTGGCGTCCCCGGCTCGAGCAGACAGCATCAAAATCCTCAATGTAGTCGATTCGAATGGCTACGTGTTCACGAATTTCGACGGACCGGTTCCGAGCAATACCGCCATGACCGGCACCAACAGCAACGGGATCTCGAACACCGGCACCGTCGTCGGGTTCTCCACGCCCGACGGTGCCACCTTCACTAACTTCACCGCCAACCCACTCACCTCGACGGTGGCAAACCCCCTCAATATCAATGGATCGACGGCTGCCATGGCGTTCGGGGTCAACTCCGCGGGCACGGTTGTGGGCACCGACGGCAACGGCAACGCGTTCTCACTGAGCAACGGCACAGTAAACACGTTCATACCTTTGGGCGGAACGTCCGCCATGGCCTTTGGCATCAACGACCACGGATTGATTGTTGGCCAGTCCATGATCAGCAGCCAACTGGTGCCGGGCTTCATCAAGAATGGCAGTTCGTACACCACGATCAACGCCCCCACTGGCTCCACTTCGAATGTCGTCAATGCCCAGGGCATCAACAACAACGGCCTGGTCGTAGGCTTCTACCAGGGCAACGACGGACAGGTCCACGGCTTCATGGCGAACTCCGCGGTTAGCGGCACACTGACCGGCACCCCGATCAAAGACCCGGTGATCCCTGTCGTCCCTGGTGAACCCGTTGGCACAACCTTCGTGTTCTCCCAGATCCTCGGGATCAACGACCAGAATACCGCGGTCGGCTACTATGGTGACTCCACCCTCAGTCAGCACGGCTACTTCTACAACACCAATACCGGGACGTACACCTTCCTGGATGACCCTAATGCGGCATTCAATAACGGGGTGGAAGTCACCCAGATTACGGGCATTAACAACTCGGGCGAGATCACGGGTTTCTATTCGGATGCCAATGGAGTCTTTCACGGCTTCGTGGCGGTCGCCGTCCCCGAGCCCAGCTCCATGGCTTTGCTCGGCATCGGCGTGACGTCCGTTGTGGTCTGGGCGGCGCGCAAGCGCCGAAAGACGACCGCGCCGTCGCTCTCATGAAGTCGAGTAACTGCACCCGGCTCGTTTTCACGCCAAAGGCTTTGTGAGCTCAGATCCGCTCGCTGGTTTCCCTCGGGAAAACCGGCGAGCGGATCTGGCATTGGCCCTTCTCCCATCTTGTGGCGCCGGTATCCTGCCCATGGGAGGCCACTGCGCAGCGGCGCGGACTTGACGGACCCGACACGACTTGATGATGCTTCAGGAGGCGCTGCAGGCTGTCGCTGGTTCGCTCAAAGTTCCACGTGAGGCTGCTCATGGAAACCGCACGCATTGCCCAGGTCCTTGACGAGATGGGGACAATTCTGGAGATCCAGGGAGAAAACCCATTTCGCTGCCGTGCCTATCACAACGCGGCGCAGGTGCTCTCGGGTCTGCCAGCCGACCTCTCGGAGATGATCGCCGACGGCACTCTGGCGGACGTGCCGGGAATCGGCGAGACCATGCACGCCAAGATCGTCCAGTTGGCGACGACCGGTCAGTTGCCGGCCTATGACAAGCTGCGCAAGGCCACGCCTTCCGGAATCTTGGCCCTGCTCAAGGTGCCTGGTCTCGGCCCCAAGAAGATCAAGGCCCTGCGCGAGGCGCTGAAGATCGAGAGCCTCGCCGACCTGCGAGCGGCGGCCCAGGCGGGCGCGATCGCAAGGCAAAAGGGGTTCGGGGCCAAGACCGAGGCCAATATCCTCGAGGGAATTGCTTTCCTGGAAAAGACCGGCGGGCGAATCCTGCTCAACGAGGCGCTGCTCCTGGTCACCCCCATCATCGAGGCGGTCCGTGAGCATGCCCGGGTGATCCGGGCGGAGATCTGCGGCAGCTTGCGGCGGCGGGCCGAGACGATCGGCGATCTCGACATCCTCTTCAGTGCCGACGATCCGGCCCCGGTCCTGAAAGATTTCGTGGGTCTGCCCCAGGTGGCGAAGGTCCTGGCGCAGGGCACGACCAAGGCGAGCGTCCTCTTGCCGGGGTTCAAGTCAGACCAGTACGTCCAATGCGATCTGCGGGGAGTGGAGGATCGCCAGTTTCCCTTCGCGCTGCACTACTTCACGGGATCGAAAGCGCACAACATCGCCATCCGCAGGCGGGCGCTGGCCCGGGGCCTGAGTCTGAACGAGTACGCGCTCTCCGGTGCCGGCGGCGAGGTCGCTTGCCGCACCGAGGCTGATCTGTTCAAGGCGCTCGGGCTGGCGGAGATCCCCGCCGAATTGCGCGAGGACGCGGGGGAGATCGAAGCCGCCGAGAAGGGAACCCTTCCCCACCTGGTCACGGCCCGGGACCTCACGGGAACCTTTCATTGCCATTCCGATTGGAGCGACGGTGAGGCGACGCTCGAGCAGATGGCCGACGGGGCCCGCTCGGCCGGCCTGGCGTACCTGGGCATCGCCGACCACTCCCGCTCGCTCCGCATGGCCGGCGGACTGACGATCGAGCGAGTGCGCGATCAGTGGGCCCGGATCGATGCCCTGAACGAGAAGTTCGGGCGCGGGTTCCGGCTGTTCAAGGGGACCGAATGCGACATCCTGGCCGACGGCACGCTCGACTATCCCGACGAAGTCCTCGCAGGATTCGACTATGTGGTCGCCAGCGTTCACTCCCACTTCCGGATGTCCCGTGAGGAGATGACAGCGCGGATGATCCGGGCGGTGTCAAACCCTCGGGTCACCATGCTGGGGCATCCCACGGGACGATTGCTGCTGGCGCGTGACAGCTACGCGGTGGATCTTGACGCCGTGATCGAAGCGGCCGCGCGGGCCGGTACGATGATCGAAATCAACGCCAACCCCCACCGCCTCGACCTCGACGCGGTGCACTGCCGTCGGGCGCGCCAGAAAGGTGTGCGGATTGTCATCAATCCCGATGCTCATTCGGTCTCCGGATTGCAAGATCTGACTTACGGTGTCAGCGTGGCGCGCCGGGCCTGGCTGTCCCCGGCGGACCTCTTGAACACCGCTCCGCTGGAGAAGGTTGCAGGGCAACTCGAACAGATGCGAACCCGGGGAGGGACAGCCAGGGCAGGGCAGGACCGTTGAGAACGCACGGATTCGTCTTTGTGAGGCTGCAATACTCGTCGCCAGGGCCGGTCAACCCGCCAGGTACGTGCACAACCCGGATGGCGAACAATTGCTCGGGCCTTGCTGGGTGCAGGGGCGTCCTTATAATAAGTATTGAGTGCTCAGGGATGTTTGCTTGAATCAGCCCCGGAACGTGTTCCCTCCGGTTCGTAGGCACCCAGTGGCGTGCTACCGGGCAGGAGGCGGCGTGCTCGCGGGACGAGTGATGTTTGCCGGTGACCAGTGCCGGGTCAACCTGTGCGTAGGCAGTCCCGGCTGCCTTCATAGTTGATACTCCGTTCCTCCAATCAATGATCGATTCCTCGCCATCCATCCACTTCATCCAGAGGACAACCACATGGCCCCAGCGCGACCGCTTGCCGAGAGACAGAACAAGTACTTCAGCATCGAGGAGGCCAACAGGTCCCTGCCGCTGGTCAAGGCAATTGTTGAGGACATCGTTCGCCAGTCTCGCCTGGTTGACAACCTGCAGCAGCGGATTGCGCGTGTAACGCGAGAGAGCCGTCGTCCCAGCGACGATCCCTACTCCGAGGAACTTGCTCATACACAGAACGAGCTCGAGGTCGAGGGGGAACGACTTCAGAGCTATGTCGACGAGCTCAAGAACCTGGGAGTCGAACTCAAGAGCGACGAGATCGGCCTGTGCGACTTTCGCAGTCTCATGAACGGGCGAGAGGTCTATCTTTGCTGGCGGCTGGGTGAGCCCGCGGTGCTGTATTGGCATGAGCTCGACGCCGGCTTTTCGGGTCGTCAGAAGCTCAAGATCCACGCCGAATCGAAGGCGGCCGATGAGCGGCGTTGACAGAGCGTCCGGCGGAGCTCGGATGCGACGTCGAGGCCGCGATCTGCGCGTATTCTGGAGGCCTTCCTTGATCGCAACGGCCCGGCCTCGGGTGATCGGCTGGCCGGCTCGATTCGTCCGTGCCAGGGTTTGACAGGCTCCAACCATGCCGCGTGTGGTGACGATCGATGGGCCCGCTGGGGCAGGGAAAAGCTCGGTGGCCCGCCGCCTCGCGGGCAGGCTGGGCTGGCGATTTCTGGACACCGGCGCCATGTATCGCGTCGTCACGCTGGCGGCACTTCGGTCGGGGGCCGACCTGGCCAGCGACCACGTCCTTGGCTCGCTTGTGGCCGACCTGGACGTGAGCTGGCTCGCGGGCCAAGTCTCCCTCGGCAGGGAGGACGTCACGGCGGCCATTCGAAGCGTCGAGGTGACGCGGGCATCCAGGTTCGTCGCTGACAGCCCGAGCGTGCGCCGCCGGCTAGTGCAGTGGCAGCGGGACTTCGCCGCCGGGGCAGACACCGTCACCGAGGGGCGTGACCAGGGAACCATCGTCTTTCCCGATGCCTTTCGCAAGTTCTTTTTGACCGCCGCGGCGGAAGAACGGGCCCGGCGCAGGTTTGCCGACTTACAGGCATCCGGCCAGTCCCTCAGCTTCGAGTCCGTGCTCGAGGACCTGCGCTTTCGTGACGCCCGCGACGTCGCCCGGCCCATCGCCCCCTTGAAACCTGCCGAGGACGCCGTGCTGATCGACACCAGCGGCATGAGCATCGACCAGGTGGTCGAGCAACTTGTCGGATGCATCACCGCGGCGGACCAGTAACGATTTGCCCTTCGAGGTGCATCTCGCGAGTTTCTGTCCCCTTTTCCGGAGCCTCTTCTGCCGTGAGCGAACCGGTGGCTTCCCAAACCTCGCCGGCACCTGCCGGCAAGGCCGAACGTGCTCCCCGACGGCCTCGAAGTGACGGCGCCGGTACCGGCGCCGATCGCCGGTGGGGCGAACTGCTCTGGTATCGGTTCGCGCAGTACATGCTGGCAACCCTGATGGCGGCCCTGGGAGGCTGGCGTGCCTCGGGCCGGCACAACATGCCGGCGACCGGGGCCGTCCTCCTGGTCGCCAACCATCTCAGCTTCCTCGATGTCCTTCTACTGGGAATTCCGTTGCGGCGGCCGCTCAATTACGTGGCGCGGTCGACTCTGTTCGTTCCGGTCCTTGGGTTCTTGATTCGCTCGATGGGAGCGTTCCCGATCCAGCGCGAGGGGATGGGTGCATCGGGAATGAAGGAAACCCTGCGGCGGTTGCGTAGTGGAGGAATTGTCACGCTCTTCCCGGAGGGAACACGCAGTCGCGATGGCAAGCTCGCCCCACTCAAGTCGGGCATCGCCGTCCTGGTATCACGGGCCGGTGTGCCGGTGGTTCCGGCGGGCATCGCCGGGACTTTTGAGGCCTGGCCCAGGTCGCGACTGCTGCCGGTCCCCAGGCCGATCCGCATCCATTACGGCCCGCCCATCCGTCCCGAAGACATCGCCGGGATGGAGTCACAAGCCGTCACTGCATTGATCCGCGACCGGTTGCAGGACTGCGTCAGACTCGCCCAGGAAGGACTGGCTCGCGATCTGAACTACTGAACACGAGATCACTGCGATCGCCCACCGACTGGGGCTCGACTGGTCTTTCGTCTGCAAGCCGGGCACCAGAGGCTCATCGGCATCCACCCCAAGGGCGGTATCCTTCCGGCTTCATTTTCGTTTGCGGCCTCCACGACCCGGAATTGGGTTCGTTTTGCATGCGTCACATGCTACGAAATGCTACGTTTTTCGGCTTTTTCGAGAATTTGGGAAACCAGGGTTTCGACGCAAACTGTTAATTAATAAATGGTTGTGGCCATTCGTCTCTCGGCGCTCATTCGACGACAATTAACACAACCTCATGATAATAAAGGAGTTGCGCCATAACCAGTAACGTAGCCTTTTCCCGCAAAAGTCGCCATTTTGCCCCTTTTTGGGGCAATTTACCCCCATTTTGCTATCCAATCGGCTTTGAGAGCGGCAAGGGCCAGCCGCTATCCGGCACCCAAGCAAAGAGACTGGCCACGTTCGCTCTCATGACGACGGTCGGGCCCCAACCGCGTCCTGCCAGATCAACCCCGGTGAACCTGGCCGAGCTGCGGACCGTCAAGCTTTTGCCAGCCTTTGTTACCCGACTAATCGACAAGCCTTGCGCAATCCGCATTTCGGGCGGCCAGGTTTCCTCGTGTCAATGAGCATACACCCGCGCACCGCCGTTCGGCCTGGGCGGTGCGCGTGCCTGCTTCTCACACCGAATTGTCAAAGACTCTCCGCACAACCCCGACATACTCAGTTCACGACAAGATTGCCGGAATCTTGCGGGTGTCTCCGGAAGAGTGAAATGGAGACGAGCTTGGAATCCAGCCTTCGGGGCTGTGTCATCGCGCCGCGCAGCCGCCCAGGTTCGCCAGGTGGTGCACGCCCAGACGCTCGGCGACTCCCCGCAACCGGGCACGGCTGGCGGCGAAGAAACGGCCCAGCAACCGGCCTGCGGCCAGCTTCCGCAACCGCGCCTGCCAGTTCTCGGCGTTGCTCCCCAGCCACTCGAAGACCCCGGCCAGCTCACCGGAGATCACGGCTTTGCCCTCGCGGAACAACCGCCCGGTGTACTCCACCAGGAGCACGTAATTGCCCAGCGAGAATCCTTCGATCATCCCTTCGCGTGACGAATCCAGCCGCCGTCGATCCTCGACCGGACAGAGCCACAGCCTGGGCTGATGAAAAAGGGCCGGCGAATTATGAGCGGACTTCTGCCAGTTTTTGTTGCGCCGTTCCGGCGATGGCGAAGGCCTCCTTTCTCTGTGAGAAGAGAGTTGGTCCGATGTGT
>JBEKTN010000085.1:0-24273 GCA_049516015.1 Isosphaeraceae bacterium
ATCGAAATCAAAGACCGGGGTCTGAGACCTCCGGGTAGTAGAAGGTACATCTCATGATCTCACATATGAGATTCTGATATTTACTATAGTCGCGTAATATATTACGCTTGTTTTAGGACTAGGTCAGCGCTGGGCTCTGGACCTCGGCAGCGACGACTACAACTTGCCAGGCTACTTCGGTCAGCAACGATGGAATTACTACCGCCTTCGCACCGAGGGCCATAATACCCTGACGATCGCCGGAGAGAACCAGAACCCCAGGGCTCGGGCACGGTTGCTCGCGTTCCATGCCGACTCGGAGCGCGCACTGGCCGTTGCCGATCTGACGGAGGCGTACGCACCCCACGTACGAAGGGCATGGCGCGGGATCGCCTTGCTGGACCGTCGCCATGTTCTGATTCAGGACGAGATCGAGGCCAACCGCTCCGTGGAGGTGATCTGGAACTTCCATACCCGTGCCCACATCGAGATTCATGGGGGACGCGCCTCGCTGTCTGCGGACTCGTCCAGGATCGAGCTACAGATCGTCGCACCACATGGAGCGCACTTCGAGACGATCAGCGCCAACCCCCGGCCGCCCCAGGGACAGCAGCCGGACGTCGAGAACCTGATCATCCGCTTGACCGGGACGCGGAATGCTCGCCTGGCGGTAGGGATCACTCGAGCGAGTAACGAGGTTGTTCCGGGTCTCGGGCCGCTTTCCCAGTGGGTAGCTCTCGGGCGACTGCCCGGGCCATGACCGCCTGGGCTCTCTTGAGAGTATGAACGTGACGCGAGTTCGTCGGCGAGCCACGCATCGCACCGGAACTGGGTATCGAGCCGGTTCGCTGTCGAATCGCCCGACCCGATCTCCCGCCGACGAGAGGCATCGGCTCCGCCGGTCGAGGATGATCCTTAGGGCCCAAGGCGATACGATCAGGCGCCGAAGTCGAAACGGACCTCGCCCCCCTCCAGTCTCAAACGCGCCTCAAACGGCTTACCGGACCTCGACACGAAGCCCTTGAGCACCGGGCTGCGACCCTGTTTCAGGAGCGCCTGGGCCGTGCGCGCCGTGATTCGCTTGCCGGCGATGGTCTTCCAGATCGCAAACTTGCACCCACGCTGCCAGCCGCTGCAACCGTAGCTCTTTGCCTGATCCAAGACCTCCGAGCCGCAGAGGGGGCATGGGCCTAGCGTGACCGGAGCGAAGCCCGCCGGCCGTCCTCGGGGCCGAGCCTCTTCGGACTCGCCGGAGGCCTTTTCGCGCCGCTGCGTCGGTGTCCGCCCGCCGGCTGACCGGAATCCCGTCTCACGTGCCCGCCGCCGCTGCCCCCCGACCGGAATCGGGATCTCCGTCAACTCGCCGTGGTCGAGCAACTGGAGGACGACCTCGCCTGACTCCCCGAACACGAGGGGCCCAAGCAAGACGCGTCGCTGCAAGAGCTGTCGGATCTGGTCGTCCTCGAGCGTGTGGCCCTTGTATTCTCGCCACAGGACGAATGGGCAGCCTTCCCGCCACCCGGAGCAGCCGAAACCTCGCTTCCCCGCGATCACCGGGCGGCCGCATCGCGGGCAGTCGCCGAGCCGCCCCTCGTCGATCGACGTCGCATCGCCGCAACGGATCACCTCACCGGTGTACCCGACGATCTCGGCCATGAACCGACGAGGGTCCAGGCCGCCGCGCTCGACCTCGCGCAGCTTCGCTTCCCACTCGCCGGTCAGCTCGGGGCTCTTCAGACCCCGGTCCTGGACCAAGGCTACCAGGTAACGGCCCAGGTCTGTCGCCAGCAGTGTCTTCTTCTCCCGCTTGATGTAGCCCCGCTCCAGCAGGGTCTCGATAATGGCGGCACGCGTTGCGGGCGTGCCCAGGCCCTTCTCCTTGAGCACCTCCTTGAGCTGCTCGTCGTCGACCAGCTTGCCGGCTGTCTCCATCGCCCCCAGCAGGCTTGCCTCGGTATAGGCCTTCGGCGGCGCTGTCTCGCCCCTCCGGACAGCCGGCTCGTGCGGGCCGCTCTCGCCTGGGCGGAACTCGGGCAAATCCTGTTCGTCCTCTCCATGTCCGTCATCCTTGCGGGGGTAGAGCGCGGTCCAGCCAGGCTCGAGCACTCGCACGCCCCTGGCACGAAACGGCACCCCGTTCGAGACTCCGGCGACGGTCGTCACCTCCTTGACGCAGGCGGGGTAGAAGGCCGCGATCAGGCGGAGGACGACAGCGTCAAAGACCCTCTGGGCCGCGGGCGCAAGGTCGCCCGGCCACTTGCCGGTCGGGATGATCGCGTGGTGGTCCCCAACCTTGGCGTCGTTGATGATCCGCCCGGTGAAGGTCAGGGCGCCCAGATCCAGCTTGCCGATCTCGTCCGGCCGGATGGCCCGGAGATCCTCCAGGATGCCGGGGATCTCGGCCCTCATGTCCTCGCCCAGGTAGCGCGAGTCGGTCCTCGGGTACGAGATGAGCTTGGCCTCGTACAGCATCTGCGCCGTCTTCAGCGTGGCGTCAGCCGACAGTCCGAAACGCCGGTTCATGTCCCGCTGGAGTTCGGTCAGGTCGTAGAGCTGCGGCGGCTGGACTCGCTCCGGCTTGCGTTCGACGCCCAGGACATCGAAGGGATGTCCTTGCACGCGCAGCAGCACCGACTGGGCATCCTCTTCCCTGACGAAGCGGTCGCCCGCGAACTTGAAAACGACATCGCGGTATCGGGTCAGCAGCTCCCAGAACGGCTCGGGCTTGAAGCCGCGGATCTCGTCGTCGCGGCGGACGATCATGGCCAGCACCGGAGTCTGGACCCGACCGACGCTCCAGAGCAGGCCGCCGGCGCGGTAGCGGACAGTGTAGTATCGGGTCGCGTTCAGACCGACGACCCAGTCGGCCTCGTTGCGGCACCGGGCCGCCGCGTACAGCGCGTCGTAGTCGGACAGCGGCCGGAGGCGGCCGAAAGCCGCACGGATCGCCTCGCGAGTCAGCGAGTTGAGCCAGAGCCGCCGCGCCGGTTTGCCCGCGCAGCCGGTCAGCTCAACGATGTAGCGGAAGATCAGCTCGCCCTCACGGCCGGCATCGGTGGCGGCGATCAACTCATCGGCGGTGCGGAACAGGCGACGGACGACCGCCAACTGCTTGCCGGCCCCCTTCTTGTCGAGGGGCTTGAGCCCGAACCGCTCGGGCACGAACGGCAAGTTCTCCAGCGACCACTGCTTCAGGGCCGGGTCGTAATCCTGTGGCTCCTTGAGGGTGACCAGGTGGCCCAGGGCCCAGGTGACCTGGTAGCCCCGGCCCTCGTAGTAACCGTCGTGCCGCTGCGTGGCGCCGAGGAAGGACGCCAGCTCACGGGCGACCGACGGCTTCTCGGCGAGCACGACCCTCATGCGACCTTGGCGTCGGCCATCTCTCCGACACCCCTCCAGCATCGATCGGCATCCGGTGCGTGGGAGCGGCTCGTGACTCCGAGGAGGCGACCACGATCCACCCCGGACGGAAGTTACGGGCGCCGGCCAAACCGATTGGCCCATATCTATACTACATATACTACAGTACATACAAACTTCGTGCGCGAGAAGAGCGCCGGGAGCGACTTCGGGCCGAACTTCCCTGGAAGGCTTGCCCTGGAAAATCGCCGAGGACTGGATCGGCCAATTCTCGGACGATGCAGACACCGCGAAGCACACTCTCTGCAAGTTTTCGGTTAGAGTGGGATGCATTGATACCAAGGGCTCAAATACTTGGGACCGGATCGGACCCCAGGATTGCCGGAAAGGCGGCTCTGAGACGAGCCCCCAAGGACCCCGGAGAGGCACGAAGCAGGTGGGGCGGGTTCACGGGCTGGTTGTCGATGGCGATGAGCATCACGCGAAACTGGACAACGGTTGCGGAATCGAAGTATCCCTGGGAACGGGATGCGCTGAGCTTTGTGCGGCTGAAGTTCCCAGAGCACGAGCCTTATCGAGCCTGGGCGAACTTCGAGTTCATCGCTGATGACGGCAGCATCAACGAGGTTGACCTGCTCGTCTTCACCCCCATGGGGTTTTTCCTGGTTGAGATCAAGAGTCGCCCTGGGCGGGTCTTTGGAGATGCGGGCACCTGGACCTGGGAGACGGACGGCAGGCTCTCGACGGTCGACAACCCCCTGATCGCCGCCAACCTTAAAGCGAAGAAGCTCCGGTCATTGCTCCAGCAGCAAAGGGCTTGTCAGAAGAAGGGGCAGATTCCCTTCATCGAGCCGCTGGTTTTCTGTTCGGCTCCAGAGCTCAACTGCGAGTTGCACGCCAACGCACGCCTCCGCGTTTGTTTGCGAGACAAGGAGCCCGCTGGAGAGACTCCCGCTCGTCCGGGGGTTATGGCTGCACTGATTCGCCGGGAGTGCCCAGGGCTCGATCCCACGCCCAGGGGGACGCACGACCGACCGATGGCCAGAGTCGTCAGCCAGGCCATGGAGCAGGCTGGGATTCGCCCTTCCCAGCGGCACCGCAAGGTGAGCGACTATCTTCTGGAACAGCTCATCGGCGAAGGGCCGGGCTATCAAGACTGGCAGGCCAGTCATGTCCAGGTTCCCGATTCCAAGAGGCGCGTTCGCCTTTACCTCGTGCGGGCAGGGACCAGCCTGGAAGATCGCCTGATCATCGAACGCGCGGCACTACGTGAGTTCCAACTGCTGGAGATGCTCAGCCACCCAGGCATTCTTCGCGCTCACGGATTCACGGAACATGAGGTTGGTCCTGCGCTCATCTTCGAGCACGACCCGCTCAGTGTCCGCCTCGACCATTACTTGATTCAGAACAGAGACAAGCTCGGTATCGACACCCGGCTTGAGCTCGTCAGGCAAATCGCCGAGGTGATCAGCTTCGCCCATGACAAGAAGGTCGTCCACCGCGCGCTTTGTCCCCAGAGCATTCTGGTCACAGGTCTCTCGAGCGCCCGGCCGCGGATCAAGATTTTCAACTGGCAAGTCGGATACCGAAAGGGGACGACCTCGTCCGGTGGTTCACAGGCTGTTGCAGCCACCTCTCATGTCGACCGGCTTGTTGATGACGCGAGCACGGCGTACATGGCCCCAGAGGCCCTCTCCGATGACAACACGGGAGAGCATCTCGACGTCTTCTCATTGGGAGCAATCGCGTATCACGTCTTCTCGGGAGTGCCCCCTGCGGCTAACGCTCTGGAGCTGAGCGATCGGCTGAGAGAGACGAAGGGCCTGCAGATCAGCTCGGTTCTCAACGGTGCTGGAGAGGCCCTGCAATACCTGGTTCAGTTCAGCACCCATCCCGAGGTTCCCAATCGCACGGACTCGGCGGTGGAATTCCTCCGTGAGCTCGACGAGGTCGAATCCGAGTTGACCTCGCCTGAGCACGACTATGTCGCTGACCCAACCCAGGCGCAAATTGGAGATCTCTTGCCCGGCGGGTATCGCGTCGTCCGACGGCTCGGGCAGGGTGCTTGTTCGGTGGCTTTGCTCGTCACGCGGAACGGCGACCACTTCGTTCTCAAGGCGGCAAATGATCCAGAGAATAATCCTCGCATCAAGGATGAGGCCGAGGTGCTCGCCAAGGAGGATCTGCGCCATCAAGGCATCGTGAGCTTCGTCGAATTCCTGGAGGTTGGGGATCGTGCCGCATTCTTGCTGCGACCCGTCTTCGCCGACAAGGACCGGAAGATCATCGAGACCCTGGGCCAGCGGCTCCGTAAGGACGGCCGGCTTCACGTTGACCTGCTGCAACGGTTCGGTGAAGACCTGCTCGACATTGTCAACCATCTCGAAGACCAGGGCATCCCTCACCGTGACATCAAGCCGGACAATATCGCGGTCGGAATGCTGGGCCGAGGAGACAAACTCCACCTGGTGCTCTTCGACTTTTCACTTTCGCGAACCCCAGCGGAGAACCTCCGGGCCGGCACAAACGGTTACCTCGATCCTCTCTTGCCGCTCCGCAAGCCTCCACGCTGGGACCTCCATGCCGAACGGTATGCGGCCGCCATGACGCTCCATGAGCTGGCGACGGGAGTTCTCCCGACATGGGGGGATGGAGCTACGGAACCTTCACAGCTCAGCCCACAAACCGAGATCACCATCGAGCCCGAGCTCTTCGACGCCAGCTTGCGGGAGCACCTGACCAGCTTCTTCAAGAAAGCGTTTCGTCGCACCATCAACGAAAGGTTCGACAACGGCGAGGAGATGCGGAGAGCCTGGCGGAACGCATTTGAGGGGATAGACAAGCCTGGCACATTCTCTGATCACGCCGATGAGGCGCAACTTCGCCAAGTGCTTGCCAAGGCGACCTTCGACACACTAATTCCAGAGCTTGGACTGGGGACTCGAGCGACCAACACCCTCGACAGGGCTAATGTGATCACGGTGGAGGACCTTCTCACCGTTCCCATTCGGCGGCTCCTGCGTCTACGTGGAGTAGGCAACAAGACAAGACGGGAAATCGCGACCGCAGTCCGAATCCTCCGTGAGCTGCTTGGCAGCCCAGCGACGAGCGGAACGAAGGACGGCCCCGAGTCCGAGGAAGCTGGCCTCATTCTGGGGCCAATCGACCCGGCCGCATTCAGCATCGATCTGTTGACGCAACGGGTCCTGCGGGTCGGCATCCGCGATAGCGATACGACCCAGCGCACCGCCCAGGCTTTGCTGGGTCTCGATCCCGCAGTCTCTTCGCCTTGGCCCAGCCAGACGGAAGTTGCCGAGGCTCTGAAGGTCACCCGTGGTCGTATCGGCCAGATCGTCGCCAAGCTCTCGGTGCGGTGGTCCAAGGATCCGGCCCTTACCCTTGTGCGCTCCAGCGTCGTCGAGTTTCTCAACGCCAGCGGCGGAATCCAGACGGTCGATGAACTCGCCGAGGCGCTTCTCTCCAGTCGTGGATCGAGCGAGGACGAGCCTCTGCGCACGCAGCGGGCCAGGGCCGTAGCCCGCGCGACGGCGGAGGTCGAACGAACGATGGTGGAGCCCCGCTTCCTCGTCAGTCGCCATGGTTACCGCGTGCTGATCGCCCTCGATAGCGAACTGGCACGCTTCGCCGGTAAGCTCGGGGACGAGGCTGACAAGTTGGCTCGCGAAGATCCCCTGGCAGCCCCTTCCCGGGTCCTGGAGCGACTTCGTCAGGTCGGCCCTCCTTCGAGAGTCCCCATCGCCGACACACGGCTCGTCCGGCTTGCGGCGGCGATCTCGGAAAATGCGGCTGTCTCAAGCCGGCAAGAGCTGTATCCGCGAGGGATGGCGGCAGCCCGGACGCTCAGGCTTTCCCAGGGAGCCTTGCTCGGTGTGCAGACTCTGACGGTTGCTCAGATCCGAGAGCGAGTGGAGAGCCGCTATCCCGAAGCCGAGCGGCTGCCCGATCGGCCGGAGCTCGATGGGCTGCTCAGGGATGCCGGGTTCGAGTTCGCCTGGGACCCCGCCGCCCGGGATGGAGCCGGGTGCTACGTCAGCCCGCATCGAAACGCGATCTCGGTCAGCAGCCATAGTGAGTCGATCTCACGGGCTCAAACCGCGACTGGGCAGGTCAAAGAGAGCGAGATCACGCCCGAGGAGGCGGATGCCCGCCAGTTCGAGGAACGCCTTCAGCGGGCTCTCAGGGAAGGCTCGTTCCTTACGCTGCTGGTCAACCCGAAGTACCACGAGCGCGCCCGTGACGAGCTCTGTCGACGGTTCCATGTTCAGCTCGTTGACTTCGAGGGGCTTTTCCTTGACTGCCTCAAGCAAATTGCCGACAAGGCGCACGTCAAGTGGGACCTGGTCCTCAAGACCGACGCCAGACCGCGTGAGGGCGACTGGGATAAGCTGATGATGCTGGTTGCACGAGCCATGCCGGCCGTGGAGGAGCGGCTGCTCCAGGTCGACAAGACGATGCTCATGATCTACCCCGGCCTCCTGGCGCGGTACGATCAGATGGAGTTCCTCAGCCGATTGTCCCAGAAAGTCGGGCGGCGCGGCGGAATCCCCGGCCTCTGGCTGCTGGTTCCTGGTGATCATCAAGTGTTGCTCGACGGAAAACCAATCCCCTTGATCGGTCCCGGCCAGCGGGCTCGAATCCCGGAAAGCTGGATCGGCAACAGACATCGTTCAGGTTAAGGTTGGGCCGGAGAAAAGTTGGTGTTGACCCTACTTGAGGGACGGTTTCGAGTCGCATGTTTTTGTTGCGCGCGATGGAATGACGGGGCAAGCGAGCAATCCCTTTCCCCCCCCTTGCGAAGTTTTGTGTTGCGCCCCGAAGGGGCCGAAACAGGAAAGCCCAGGGCAACGCCCTGGGAACTGGATCAGGTGATGAGAATAGCCACGCCCTGAAAGGGCACAACAAGTGTGTGGACAAGAGCCTTGTTTCGCCCTTTCAGGGCTGGAGGATTCTCATTCGGCTCGGATCCCCAGGGCGGCGCCCTGGGCTGGAATGTCGCTGCCCCTTCGGGGCGAAATTCAAGAAGCGCAACTTCAAAATTGCGAAAGGGGGGGAAAAAGAGCCGCGACGAAATCGGGATGACCGCGCAGCTTGTCTTTTCACCAGCCCAGGTTAAGGTCGCACTACCGATGATCCATCGTACTGCACTCCTTTCCGACCTCCAGAAGCTGCTCAAGAAGCTCGAGGCCGACTTGCTCGAACGGAGCCAGTCGACCGAGATTCCGGAGGTGGGGGCGCAGTTGCGTTCGGAGTACGAGGAGGCGACAGAGGCCCATCGCACCGCACAGACCTTCGACGAGTGGCGGAGTGATGACATCACCCAGACGGCGGCCGCGTGGGTCCTCTCCTGCGTGTTCGTGCGGTTCTTGGAGGACAACACGCTGATTGACCCGCCCAGGATCGCCGGGCCGGGAGAACGGCTGCAGCGGGCCCGCGATGAGCACGAACTTTACTTTCGCTCGCACCCCACGCTCACCGACCGCGATTACCTGATTGCTGTTTTCGACCGACTTGAGGAGGTTCCAGCGACCAGTGACGTCTTCGGCAAACACAACCCGATCCGCGGTCTCCCGAACTGGCTCAGCGGCGATGCGGCCGGAGAGTTGCTCCGCTTCTTCCAGCGGATCGACCCGAACACGGGGGCGCTGGCCCACGACTTCACCGACCCGAGCTGGGATACCCGCTTCCTGGGCGACCTGTATCAGGACCTCTCCGAGGAGGCACGGAAGCTGTACGCGCTCCTCCAGACGCCAGTCTTCGTCGAGGAGTTCATTCTCGATCGGACACTCGACCCGGCGATCGAGGAATTCGGCCTCGCCAGGCTGGGCTACGAGACACGGCTCGAACCAGACGGAAGGCTCCATCCCGACGACTGCTTCAAGATGATTGACCCGGCCTGCGGGAGCGGGCACTTTCTGCTCGGCAGCTTTGCCCGGCTGGTCGATCGCTGGCGAAAGAAGGACCCCGGCGCGAAGGTCTCTGTGCTCGTCCAGCGGGCGCTCGATGGCGTTCACGGCGTGGATGTGAACCCCTATGCGATCGCGATCGCCCGGTTCCGGCTCTTGCTCGCCGCGCTGAAAGAGTGCGGGGTTAGGCGGCTGAGCGACGCTCCGGGATTCACAATTCACGTTGCAAGTGGCGATTCGCTTCTTCACGGAAGTCCGGGTGGTGATCAACAGACGATGGGATGGGCTCCGACAGACCACGTGTATCAGCCCGAGGACTCCCAGGCGCTTGCGAGACTTCTCTGTCCGAAGTCATATCACGCGGTGGTCGCCAACCCGCCCTACATCACCCCCAAGGATCGGGCGCTGAATCAGGCGTATCGGGACCGATACTCCACGTGCCACATGAAATACTCGCTGGCAGTACCGTTCCTGGAACGCATTGTCTCGCTCGCCGTTGAGGGGGGCTTTACGGGGCAAATCACGGCCAACAGCTTTATGAAACGGGAGTTCGGCAAGAAGCTGATCGAGGAGTTCTTCCCGCGAGTCGATCTGACCCACGTCGTCAATACGGACGGCGCATTCATACCTGGGCATGGCACGCCGACGGTCATTCTGTTCGCGCGGAATCGGCGGCCGGTTGCGAATACATTGCGAATTGTGATGGGAATACGGGCGGAGCCCTCGACGCCTGATGATCCTTCAAGGGGACAAGTGTGGTCGGCGATTGTTGCGCAGTTGGACCAGCCAGGCTCGCAGAGCGAGTTCGTAAGTGTTGGCGACTCGCCTCGTGCACTTTTCCACAAACATCCCTGGTCCATCGGTGGTGGAGGTGCCGCCGAGCTAAAGGAGCTCATTGAGAGTGACTGCTCGGGTCGACTGGGTCAATCCATCGACTGTATTGGATTTTGCGCAATTCTTGGCGAAGACGATGCCTTTGGTGATCCACCGAATTCCCAACGCCTTCGACTATTACCAGCTATACATCGTCGGCCCCTAGTTGAAGGGGATCACGTACGTGACTGGTCGGCGGACTGGGGCACAGAGGTGCTGTTTCCGTACACTACAGAGATCAAGTTGGTCCCCGAAGCCGTCGTTTTCAAATGGCTATGGACCCTGCGCACATCCCTACATGCTCGACCTGACTTCAGTCGAAAGACCTACAAAGACGCAGGCCGAACGTACTGGGAGTACCATCAGATTCCGGTCGAGAGAAATCAAGTCCCTCTGTCCATTGTCTTCGCCTTCGTCGCCCCTCATAACCACTTCGTGCTCGACCGCGGTGGGAAGGTCTTCAATCGTTCTGCTCCGGTCATCAAGCTGCCCCTGAAAGCGACCGTCGATGACCACCTCGCCCTGCTCGGACTTCTCAACAGTTCAACAGCTTGTTTCTGGCTCAAGCAGGTGAGTCAACAAAAGCAACTCACGGGCGGCGATGGAGTCCGCGTCGAAACAGTCGCAAAAGTTCCTTATGAGTTTGCAGGAACCCAGATGGAAAAGATGCCTCTTCCTCCAAACTGGGAGACGAGTCCGCTGCGCGCAACACTCACCGAGCTGGCGAGGGAAGCTGACGCACTCGGTCAGCGTCACATAGAGTTCGGCCCGGCCCGTGCAATTCGAGAGGCGATTCGATCGAGTCGAAAGCCTCAGACAGTGTTTGACGAGTATCAATACGAACGCGTAATGATTCGACGCAGGCTCATCCTGATCCAGGAGGAGATCGATTTCGTTGTCTACTCGATGTTTAGGTTGACCGAAGGGAATCTGCTCGGCGGCGACTCGCTTGCGGAATCCGTGGAAATCGAGGCAGGAGATCGGCCCTTCTGCATCATTCGCCAACACAACCAAGAGGGATTTCCTGTCCCGACCGAGGTTTCGTCAACGTGGCCTTCGAGTCTGCGGTCCCTTTGGGAGAGACGAATCGACGAGACCAAGAAGTCGTCGTCGCTGCGGCTTATCGAAGACCCACACTACAAACGGCGATGGATTGGACGGCAAGGGCTCTTCAACCACACGGAGAACAGCGACCCCGTCAAAGATGCGTGTGAATCCTGGCTGCTCATCCGTCTGGAGAGCTACTTCGACTTCGACGGCCGCATGAACGACGCGGGGAAACCCACGGCCCGACTCGACATCGCGTTGACCACCGTCGGAAAGCTGGCCGACGTCGCCCGTCAGGATGCGCAGTTCCTCCAAGTCGGCGAGCTCTACCGCGACGATCCCGCGTTTGACGTGTCGCGCCTCGTGGCCGAGCTGGTCGAGGCCGAGAGCGTTCCGCTGCTGCCCATCCTCCGCTACAAGCCTTTGGGTCTCCGCAAGCGCGAGGAGTGGGAAAAGACCTGGGCGCTCCAGCGGCAGGAGGACGCAATCGACGCGCGCACCAAGCTCCTCAAGGATCACCCTGACCACCTGACCGAGCTGAACGCGAACGAACTCAAGAAGAAGCAGGTCGGCAACATCCCCGTCCCGCCCAAATACACGAGCGCCGAGTTCTTGAAGGGCGACTACTGGCGGCTCCGCGGTAAGCTCGACGTGCCCAAGGAACGCTGGGTAAGCTTCCCGCACTGCGAGGGCCCGGACGGCACGCTCGTCGTCGCCTGGGCCGGCTACGACCACCTGCAGCTCGCCCGGGCCATCAGCGCCTACTACGTCGACGTCCAGGAACGGCTCGGCGGCCGCGACGACCCCCGCCTCGTCCCCCTCCTGGCCTGCCTCATCGAGCTTCTCCCCTGGCTCAAGCAGTGGCACAACGAGATCGACCCCGAATTCGGCGTCCCCATGGGCGACTACTTCGAGGGGTTCATCCAGGAAGAGGCCCGACAACTGGGCAAGACCGTCCCCGAAATCAAGGCGTGGGAGCCCACGAAAAGAGCAAGGGGTCGACGCTCGAGCGGATGAGGATCCCACGGGAATGCAGTAAGATGAAACCCTGAGTCGCCGATTCCTCGACCGGAGCTATAAGGATGCCTGAATATTCACTGGACGACGTGACCATTAATGGCTTCCGTGGGTTGAAGAACCTCCGATTGGACGGCCTCGGATTGATCAATATACTCGTCGGTCCGAACAATTGCGGAAAGACGAGCGTGTTGGAAGCGTTGTCCATTCTCTGCAACGCATCCGATCCGTTCGAGTGGCTTTGGATGGTTCGTCGTCGCGACTTCGGTGGGTTGGACGAGTCCCGCATTCAGTCTCTGCGGTGGTGCTTTCCGCAGCATGGTCAACTCGCCGATCCGGAAGTGACGTTCGAGGGGGAATGCTCCATGTCATGCTCCGGGAGTTTTCCCCTGCGAAGACTCCGGGTTACCTATAGAGACATCGAGGGTGAGCCCGACCCTAAGAAACTTGGGCGGCGAGGGAAAGGACAGTTGCAGTTTGATGAGACCCTTGAGGACGTTCAGCCGCGCCGCGGGGCCGAGATCACGCACTTTGTTGAATCAGACGCTCCCCTCTTGAGGTCGGCCAGTTTTGATCCTCAACCAGTCGTGATACAAGTATGGGAGGACTATCCGATACAACCAGGCCGTCCCCGCCGGAGAAGCCTCGCACCAACGGAAACTCTCACGCCGTACTCTTATCAGATCAACCGAGTTCAAGTGAGTTCTCACTCACGCTTCTTATTCGGCCATGAGCAAGATATGATTCTAGATCTTGTACGAGAGTTCGATTCCGAGATTATCGACATGAAGCTCGCATCATTCCGGGGTAGAAGGCCCGCAATTTATCTCATGCATAGACGCCTTGGCCCTGCGCCTTTGTCAGTGTTCGGAGACGCGCTGCGCAGGGTCGTCTTACTCGCAAGTACGCTTCTTGCTCTTAAGGATGGAGGCATACTTCTGATCGACGAAATCGAGACCGGGATCCATGTGTCCACGATACACGGTATATTCACATGGCTGATTCGTATTGCACGTCAATTCCACGTGCAGGTCGTGGCCACTACTCATAGTCTTGAGGCGGTCGATGCGTTCGCATTATCCGCCCAAGATGGCCATCCCGATCTTGTAACTTACCACCTTGATCAAACAGAACGTGAAACACGAACGAAGAGGATCGATGGCGATCTACTACACCGCCTACGCAGCGAACGCGGATTGGATGTGAGGTGAGCTGTGCCAAAGTATGGCTATCTTGTCGTTGAGGGCCCCCACGATGTGGAGTTGGTCTACCGCCTCCTTCACTTTCACGGACTAGAGAGAGTAAGACAGGAGGCTGAGCTAGATCCGTTTTTCCTTCAGCTTGTTCCTCGGACCTACCCGCCGGATGGAGACCTTCTGAAGCGTGTTCCCGTCCCTCTCTTTCTGCAAAGCAGCACCCACGCGGTTGCCGTTCACAGCGCGGGGAGCGACACGAGGATAATCGAGACCATGGAGGAGGACTCGGTCTTCCTGGATACGTCGAAGTTGACCGGCATCGGCGTCCTATTCGATGCTGACTACGCGGTGTCTTCGAGTGATCGATACGCTGTAATTCGTGAACGTCTTCGTGAGAAGGGATTTTCTCTGCCCGAAAACCCGGGCGAAGTGAAAACTGGTCCTCCTCGACTCGGAGGGTTCGTCCTCCCAGACAATATTTCGGCCGGGACACTTGAAGACATTCTCTTGGACTGTGCCAACCTCGTCTACCCCACGCTGCTAACAACGGCTACTGCTCATGTCGACTCTGCGTCGCGGGACAAGACGCTGGAGAAACAGGATCTAAGAGAATTGCTGAGACCCGCTGGCCGTCATAAGGCTATAGTTGGTTCGATAGCAAGCATTCTGCGGCCCGGGAAGGCCGTACAGAATTCTCTCCAGGACAACCGCTGGCTATGCGAAGCGGCGTTAGCCATTCCACGTGTTCGTGCGATTCAGATATTCCTATTGAATCTCTTGGAGCTTACCGAGACAGCGAGTGCAACCGAATAGACTGGACATCCGATGACGTTGATCAAAGACCTGATTGATATCCCCGACCGCGTCTACAAGGACCAGTACGTCCTCCGCCTCTCCGAGGGCGTTACCCGCCCTGCAGAGACGCTTAGCGATTACGTCGTGACCCCCGAGCTGACCACCTGCTTCGATGCCGCACTGTCGATGATCCGCAGCGCCTTGGCCAACCGCACCAGCAAGGCCGCGTTTCTCCATGGCAGCTTCGGCACCGGCAAGAGTCACTACATGGCCGTGCTTCACCTGATACTTCAGGGCAACCCTGCTGCTCGAGGGATCGTCGAGCTGGCCCCGGTCATTCAGAAGCACAACGACTGGCTTGCTGGCAAGAAATTCCTGCTTGTGCCCTACCACATGATTGGCGCCCACGACATGGAGTCCGGCGTCCTGGGCCATTATGTCGAGTTCATCCGGAAGGCACATCCCGGTGCACCGATTCCACCCGTCTACGTGTCGGCAACCATCATCAGCCAGGCGGCCGCGGAGCGAGCGAACTACGGCGATGAGCCGTTCTTCAGGCGCCTGAACGCCGGAGCTGGAGAAACCGAAGGCTGGGGTGACCTGCAAGGGGCATGGGATGCCGCGTCATTCGAGGCAGCGGCTACGGCACCGCCTGACGCGGAGCCGCACCTGCGCCTGGTCAGTACGCTCCTCAAAACCGTCGCGACCTCACATGCGGAGGTGCTCAGCCAGCGCGGAGGGAACTTCGTCCGGTTCGACAAGGGCCTCTCGCTGATCAGTCAGCATGCGAAGAACCTGGGTTACGACGCCCTGATCTTGTTCCTGGACGAGCTGATCCTCTGGCTGGCCACCAATTCGCAGGACCTGGGATTCGTCAAACGCGAGGCGGCCAAGCTCACGAACCTGGTGGAAGCCCAGTCTGCCGATCGGCCGATTCCGATCGTCAGCTTCGTGGCCCGACAACGGGACCTCCGAGAGCTGGTCGGCGACCACGTCCCAGGCGCCGAGAAACTGAGCTTTGCAGACTCGCTCGACTGGCAACAGGGGCGTTTCGACAAGATCACGCTGGAAGATCGGAACCTCCCGGCGATCGCCGAAAAACGGATTCTCAAGTGCAAGAGTGAAGCGGCTCGTGCAGAGCTGGATGCGGCGTTCGATCAGACAGCGCGGATGAGGGACAACGTCATGAACATCCTGCTCACCCGAGAGGGCGATCGGCAGATGTTTCGTCGCTTGTACCCATTCAGCCCGGCGCTCGTCCAGACCTTGGTTGCGGTCTCCAGCGTGCTCCAGCGAGAGCGAACAGCGCTCAAGGTCATGATGCAGCTCCTGGTCGATCAGAGGGAGACGCTCAAGGTCGGCGACATCGTGCCCGTTGGCGACCTGTTCGACGTCGTCGCCCACGGAGACGAGGCGTTCAGCCAGGAGATGGCGGCCCACTTCGACAACGCCAAGCGACTCTATCACCACAAGCTGCTTCCCGCACTGGTGAAACAGCATGGTGTTCGGCCCGAGGATCTGGAGCCGCTTCCTCATGACGATCCCAGGCGGGTGGCATTCCGCAACGATGACCGACTCGTCAAGACCCTGCTGCTTTCGGCCCTCGTCCCCGAGGTTGAGTCGCTACGAGGTCTGAATGCCGAGAAGCTGGCGGCCCTGAACCACGGGACGATCAAGACCCCCGTTCCAGGACGGGAAGCTCAGGAAGTGCTGCGCCGCTGCCGAAACTGGGCAGCGAGTGTGGGAGAGATCCGCATTGGCGAGGAGAGCAATCCCACCATCTCGATCCAGCTCTCGGGAGTTGATACCGAGAGCATCATCGAGCAAGCCCGGCGCGAAGACAACCAGGGAAACCGCATCCGGCGAGTGCGACAGATGCTCTTCGATCAGCTCGGCATCCAGGGTGAAGGGGAGTTCGAGCAGTTCCACGAATTCTGGTGGCGAAACACCAAGAGAAGCTGCGTGGTACTGTTCAAGAACATCCGGGAGCTTCCCGACTCGTCGCTGGAGAACCCGGAAGAGTCCTGGAAGATCGTGATCGATTTCCCGTTCGACGAGGCCGGGCATGGGCCACGAGATGACCTGAGCACGCTGCAACGGTTCATCCAGTCCCGTTCTGATGGCGCGAAGACTCTTTGCTGGGTGCCCTCGTTCTTCAGCAACGATGCCCAGAAAGACCTCGGCATGCTGGTCATCCTCGAGCACATCCTGGCCGGCGAACGGTTTGGTCAGTACTCCAGTCACCTCTCGCCCCAGGACCGGCCAGCGGCCAAGGCGCTGCTCGAGAACCAGCGCAGCATCCTGAGGCAAAGGGTCCAGAGCCACCTGGACGCGGCTTACGGGCTGGAGGTTCTCTCACAAGGCTCCCTCGATACGTTGCACGACCTCGATCTCAGCGAGCACTACGTGTCTCTGAGCCCGGGCTTTGTCCCGCAACCTCCCGTCGCGGCGAACCTCGCGGGGGCAATGCACCACCTGCTCAGCCAGGCGCTGGAGCATGAGTTCCCGGCTGCGCCGCACTTCGAGGCCGAGGTGAAGTCTGGGGCTCTCAAGAAAGTCTATGAGCTGATCGAGCCGGCTACTCAGACTCCTGACGGCAGGCAGGCCATCGAAAAGACCCAGAGACTCCTCTTACGGCAGATTGCCAATCCGCTCATGCTGGGCGAGATGGGCGTGGACGCCACCCACTTTGTTCTGGGCCAGCACTGGAAGAATCACTTTATACGCAAAGCCGCTGAAACCGGCGGGGCGATGACCGTCGGGCAGTTACGCAAATGGATCGACGATCCCAAGCCCATGGGCCTGCCCAAGGAGGCTCAGAACCTGGTCATCCTGCTCTTCGCTGCCCAGACCAATCGAACATTCCACCTGCACGGATCCCCCGATGAGGTGAGTCTGGCGAACATCGCCGACGCCCACGAGCTGCGCGAGCAACGGCTGCCCACGCAAGCGTCCTGGGAAGTCGCGGTTCAGCGTGCAGGGGCGATCTTCGGAGTGACTGTTTCACGACTCCTGAGCGCGGGCAATGTGGGCAAGCTGATCTCTGAAGTCAAGAAGAAGGCGAGTGAGACCTGGCAGCCCTGTCGACGATACCGCCAGCGGCTGGGAGAGCGATCGACGAAACTGGGAGTGCCGGCCGATTCCGATCGGCTGAGAACCGCGACGGCGACGCAGACCCTGGTCGAACGGCTTTGCTCAGCCGAGCCTGGAGCCATCGTGAGCTTGCTGGAAGCTGCCGAGGTGGCGACGAGCGAAAGCGCCATGGGAGAATGTGTTGGCAAAGCCGCCGAGCTGGAAGGGAACCTCGAAACGGCGGGCTGGGAGATCTTCGAGGCGGTGGAAAAGCTCACGGACGACCGGCAGGAGAAGGCGCAGCAGATTCTCGTTGAGGTTCGCGAAGCTCTGCAGAGCGACGAACATGCGCTGCAACTCGCGCCGGCCCTGAGGGGAGCCCAGGCCAAGGCGGTCCAGCTCCTCACTAAGCCCATTGAGGTGCCCACGCCGCCGCCAGTCGGTCCGCTTCTGGAGCCGCAAGTGATGAAGGGACGGGTTGTGGTCAAGCAAGATTCAAAGGAAGGCTTGACGATCCCAGAAGCCGAAGCGTGTCTCTCCCAGGTGAGTCGTGAATTGAAGCCTGAACAGACGGCGCGGATCAATCTGGGCTGGGTGATCGAGGAAGGTGGTGGGGCCTGATGAGCGCAGCGACACCGACGTTCTCCCAGATCAAGGCGCAGGTCGCATCGATTCACCAGAAGCTGCCCCATGCTCGTACGATCGGTATTCGCGCGGCGGGGCGATGGACTGGTGAAACGGAGAAACGCGACGGAACGCACCTGTACCTGATCCACCAGTGCGATTCGCCGCTTGCGATGACGGTGGCCCTCCGTCAGCCGATGGAAGAGGGGGCAACCAAGATCCTCATCACCCCCCTCGAAGAGACAGATCTGGGAAACGACATTCTGCTCCGGCTGGCAAAGCGCAGACTTTTCCAGATCGATTCCTGGCAGATTGTTCGGTCCCTCTTTCAGGCGCGTGCTGTTGATCCCGGATTGACTCGACACGGCTGGATCGCCGACCGGCTTCTGGAGCGAATTCCGACCGAGGGCTATCCCGCAGCAAGGGGTGGTTTTCTGGATGCTGAAACGGTCTGGCCTATCTTGCTTCGACAAGAACTGGGCCTATCGGCAGAGCCTCCCGATCTCACTTCGCTCCTCAGGTGGTCTTTGGAAACCGAAGCAACCGGCCGTTTTCGAGTCTTACCCGAGACCTGCCGAAAGGGAGTGACCGAGTGGCTGGTTGAGAAGATCGGGCAAGTCGCAGCGGTCATCCTCCGTGGTGTGAGCGAGTTGGAGCCGCCTGATGCCGTGCCACTGGGGCTTGCTGCCGGCGTCGTGTTTCATCCTGAGACCACGGGGAAGCTCGAGCGAGCGGCCGGGAAGCTCGAGGAACGGTACCTGGGCGGAAGGACGGAGGAAGTCAGCTTGTTGCAGCGATGGAGCTCAGCGGCCACTGAGGTTGTCCGTGCTTTGCGCCATACCGACTCGAGGGCCTACCGACAGATCATTCAGAGGGCGGATGAGATCCTTCGAGAGGTTCAGGCAGACGCCTACGCCCACCTCAGCGACATCTCATTGCTCGGTTTTGATCAGCGGCTGGCCCGCTTCGGCCAACGATTGGGCGAGATGCTGGCGCGTCAGTCGTGGGACCAACTGGATGAGCTTAAAGCCGCCAGAGATGCGGTCCGGGATCACGATCAGTCGACACGGGAGGTTCGGCAAATCGAACGAGTGGAAATGGCTCATCGACTGGTCAGATGGGTTGGAGAACGCAAACGAATTGGCGATGTCCAGCCACAATCACTCTCCGAGACTGCCGCCGAACATTGCCGCGACGGGGGTTTCGTGGATTGGGCAAGGCTCAGCTTGAGGGCTGGCGATCCGGTGCGAGAGCTATCCGGGGCCTATGCCCGGTTGGTTGACGAAGTGACGAAGATCCGAGAGCGGCAAGCTCACCAGTTCGCCCGGCTTCTGGCTGACTGGACTGCGGCTGGCTCACCGATCCAGGAGGTCTTGCCCGTTGAGAGAATCGTGGAAGAGATTGTTGCTCCCCTGTCTGCGGCAGCCCCGGTCCTGCTCCTCGTGATTGACGGGATGAGTGTGGCTGTTTGTCGCGAGCTCTTGTCGGACCTGACCCGTCATGACTGGGTTGCCCTGAGTGAACCTGGGAAAGCATTCAACCGACCTGGCATTGCGACCATCCCCTCGGTGACCGAGTTCTCTCGAACGAGTCTGCTGTGTGGACGTCTGCGTCAGGGTGGGGCAAACGAGGAAATCGCCGGGTTTGCAGAGCATCCGGGCCTTTTGAGCCGATGTCGGAGCGGCTTTCCTCCCTTGCTATTCCACAAGCCAACGCTCCAGGGAACCGATGATGCCGTTCTGGCGGCCGATGTACGGAAACAGATCGCATCACCCCAAAGGCGGCTTGTGGGAGTGGTGATCAACGCTGTTGACGACAACCTTCTCAAAGGAGAACAGATCGACACAAGATGGTCGCGAGACGCGATCAAAGTACTCCCATCGTTGCTGCACGAAGCCCGGCTTGCAGGTCGCCTGGTGATCCTCTTAAGTGATCATGGCCATGTATTGGACCTCGAGGCGCAAGCGCGACCTTGCGATGGAGGTGAGCGTTGGAGGACTGCGACGGGGAGTCCGTCGTCAGATGAGCTTCAGGTCCACGGCCACCGGGTCCTCACCGAGTCCCACAGACTGATCGCGCCCTGGAGCGAACGGGTGCGGTACGGAATCAAGAAGAACGGATACCACGGCGGACTGACGCCACAAGAAATGGTCGTCCCGATCGCCGTTCTGGCAAGTTCCGAAACGTATCCGCCTGGGTGGCACGAACTTCCTGTTGACACCCCGTCTTGGTGGGACGAGCCAATCACCACTTTGACACCAGCCGAGCAACCGACCGTCACACTCAAGCCCACCCAGCCAAGAACGACGGGTATGCTGTTCGATCTTGAGGCCGAGGACGAGACCGCGACGCCGACGAGCACCGACGAGCCTGTGCCCGAGTGGGTCAGACGCCTGATCTGCTCGTCCGTCTTCAATGAGCAGAAGCAGTTTGCAGGACGCGGAGTACCACTGGACGATCTGTTCATCAAACTCCTGGGCGCCCTGGATCGACGTGGCGGGAAGATGACTTCGGTCGCCTTGGCCCGGGCCTTGCAATTTCCGTCTGTCAGGCTGCCGGGACTCCTCGCTAAAATGCAACGCATCCTTAACGTCGACGGCTACCCTGTCCTGAGCCGCGATGATGCCTCGGACACAATTGAGCTCAACCGTGACCTGCTGCTCAAGCAGTTCGATCTGGTGTAGGAGACCGCGATGTCCGTCAGCCCCCAACGGCGCTTGGAGATCATGGATTCCTTGAGGCGGGGCACCGTGCCACGAAGCAGCCTGGACGCATTCGCGGTGGGCCTTGAACGATTCGACGGGTCCTTGGAGGACGAACTCCGAAGAGTCGGTTCGGGCGGTAGTGTTTTCAAGGCAGTCCGTGGCGAGTATGGCTGCGGCAAGACCTTCTTTGCCCGCTGGCTCGCCGACCGTGCCCGCAAGGTTGGCTTCGCGACCTCGGAGGTTCAGATCTCGGAGACCGAGACCCCACTGCATCGGTTGGAGACGGTCTACCGTCGACTGATGGAACGGCTCTCAACGGCGGACACCCCTCAGGGAGCGTTGCGGAACATCCTGGACGGCTGGTTTTACACCCTGGAGGAGGACGTCCTTGCGGAAGGCGGACTCGACCCGGGCAATGCGTCGCAATTGGTCCGAAGAACCAGCGAACTACTGGAGAAGCGATTGGCAAAGGTCAACGAGGTTGCCCCCGCCTTCAGTGCCGCACTGCGTGGCTATCGCGAGGCTCAATCGAAGGGCGATCAGAGCAAGGCTGACGGTTTGCTCTCCTGGATCTCAGGGCAACCAAACGTTTCCGCCACCGTCAAGCGAGCTGCTGGAGTCAAAGGAGACATCGATCACTTTGGAGCGATGAGTTTCCTGCAGGGTGTTCTGACCGTCCTGCGTGATTCCGGACACCCCGGTCTCCTCATTGTCCTTGATGAGGTGGAAACCATCCAGCGCGTGCGCAGCGATGTTCGAGATAAGAGCTTGAACGCCCTCAGGCAGATGATCGACGAGGTAGACTCGGGACGCTTCCCGGGCCTTTACCTGATGGTCACCGGCACCCCGGCCTTCTTCGAGGGGCCGCAAGGCATAAGACGGTTGGAACCCCTGGCTCAACGGCTGCATGTCGATTTTCAAACGGACGCTCGCTTTGACAACCCGCGCGCGGTTCAGATTCGACTGCCTGCCTTCGACCTGGAAAGACTCTGCCTGGTGGGTTGTCGAATTCGTGACATCTTCTGTGAGCACATTGCTGCCGCTGAGCGAATTCGCCACGTGTGCGATGATGCGCTGATCGCGAGTCTCGCAAACTCGGTTACTGGCAAGCTCGGCGGAAGGGTTGGTGTGGCTCCCCGCATCTTCCTCAAGAAACTCGTCGGGGAACTCTTGGATCGGGTCGATCAGTTCGAGGACTTCGATCCTCGTTCCGACTATGCGCCGACGCTCAGCGACGCAGAGTTGAGCCCAGTGGAGCGGCAAGCCATGGCCGTCTCGAACGTTGATGAAATCGAGCTCGATCTGTGAGCCACTTTGACCTTCTCCATCCTGCTCTGCAGCATCACATTGTCAACAGTCTGGGTTGGCGTGACCTCCGTCCGTTTCAGGAAGCGGTCATTCCACGGATCATCGCTGGGGAGCACTTGATCGTACTCGCTCCTACTGCCGGCGGGAAAACCGAAGCCGCGTTTCTGCCTGTCCTCTCCCGAATGCTCTCGGAGGACTGGAAGGGACTGAGCCTACTCTATCTTTGCCCGATCAAGGCTCTTCTCAACAATCTCGAGTCACGCCTTCACCGTTACTGCGGCCTGGTCGGCCGGAATGCAGCCTTGTGGCACGGGGACGTCGGCACGGCCGATCGCAAGAGAATCCAGCGCGATCCACCCGACTGTCTACTAACAACTCCTGAGTCCCTCGAAGTGATGCTGGTTTCTCCCAACGTCGATTCTCGGAGTCTGCTTCAGAATGTGCGCGCGGTGATCGTCGATGAAATCCATGCGTTTGCGGGGGATGATCGAGGTTGGCACTTGCTCTCGATTCTCGAGCGAGTGACCAGACTAGCAGGCCGTGAGATTCAGAGAGTTGGCCTGTCGGCCACCGTGGGGAACCCTGAGCTGTTGGTCGATTGGCTCGCTGGATCATGCTCAGGTCCGCGAGGGAGTGTGCTGCCCCCGGAAGAGCAGGTTCGACCCGCCGACGTCAAAGTGGACTATGTAGGTTCGCTGCAGAATGCGGCTGTCGTCATCTCTCGGGTCGGGCGGGGTGAGAAGCGCCTGGTTTTCGTCGACAGCCGCTCTGGCTCGGAGAGACTGGGGGCCGAACTTCGGCAGTTGGGTGTCACGACATTTGTGACCCATAGCTCTCTGAGCGTTGATCAGCAGCGGCAGGCCGAAGCGGCGTTCGCCAGCCGAAGCGATTGCGTCATCGTGGCCACCAGCGTTCTCGAACTAGGCATCGACGTTGGAGATCTTGACCGAGTCATCCAGGTCGATTCACCTTCAACCGTCTCCAGCTTCCTTCAGCGGATGGGGAGAACCGGGCGGCGGCCGGGCTGCCCTCGGAACTGCCTTTTTCTGGCAACCAAGGATGAATCCCTGATGCAGGCAATGGGCCTGGTTGCACTCTGGGAGAGAGGCTACGTCGAGCCAGTCATTCCTCCCCCGAGCCCATTACATATCCTTGCTCAGCAGTTGATGGCCCTGGCCTTGCAGGAACGCGGGATCGGCCGCCGAACCTGGTACGACTGGGTGAGCCGAATGCCGGGATTCTCCTCCATCCCGGCCGCGACGCGAGAGCAGATCGTGGAGTGGATGTTGACGCAAGAGATTCTCTGGGAAGAAGAGGGAATCCTCTGGTTCGGCAAGAGTGGCGAAGAAGAGTTTGGCCGCAAGAACTTCTTGGAGTTGGTCTCGGTTTTCGTATCCCCCCCGTTGTTTTCTGTGTTCCACGGTCGGCAGGAGCTGGGTTTCGTCGATGAGATGACGTTTTTCGGCAAGCAGAACGAACCCCGGGTCCTGCTTCTGGGAGGGCGGGCCTGGCGTGTGAACCACCTCGATTGGCAGCGTCGCGTTGCCTACGTCGAACCCGCCGACAGTGTCGGTAGATCCAGATGGCAAGGCCAGGGGCAGGGATTGCACTACGATCTATGTCAGTCGATCAAGTTGGTGCTGGCGACGGAAGAGATGAGCGAGCGATGGTCTCAGAGGGCTCGGGACCGAATTCACGTACTCCGGGAGGAGCATGATTGGGTCGAATCGGCAAACACCGTGGTGGTCAGGGTTAGCGATGGCCGGCTCCGCTGGTGGACCTTCGCGGGCCAGCGAGCCAATCATGTCCTCGCTCAAGTTCTTTCTGGTCTCATGACGTCGACCGTCAAGGTGGGGAATCTGGCTCTTGATTTCGAGTCTCGTCTCACCCTTGATGATATCGAGGCTGCCATGGCAGTCTTGAGGCGAAGCGAGGTCGACGGAGTGCGTCCAGTGGTCGACGAGAGTGTCGTCGACGGACTGAAGTTCTCAGCTTGCCTGCCAACCGAGATGGCATTAGAGATGCTAGCAGAGAGGCTCGCCGATACTTCCGGAGCAAAGCAGGTTCTGAACCAGACAGTGAGGTTCACCGCCTCGGCTGAGGAGTGAAGCAATTGGTCGTGGATCAACGACTACTGGACGCACAGGGATGAACTCGAACCCGGCCAGAAGCCGCCGACCATCATCCTGCAATAGCAAACAGTCACGATGATTAGCTTGGCTGGCCTCCCAGAGTGCTGGACTACGGAGAGACTAGCGCGTTTTACCGTTGAGTTGCAGACGCGGCGGGACGTCCTCTCCTTCTCCCGCGGGGAGCGGGGGGAACCCCGCTTGCGGGGTCGGGCCGGAACGGCCGGATGAGGGGAATTTGCGG
>JBEKTN010000086.1:0-24222 GCA_049516015.1 Isosphaeraceae bacterium
GTAACTGGGCGTTTCTCTGGATTTCGACGGCTCGTTATTCAAAATGATCGATGCGTTCTAACGTACTCAGATTTAATGCTTTACGGCGTTCTTTGTGGTGGACCCGGCGCTGTAGAAGTAGGGGGTGAGATCCATGTCGAATTTTTTCTCGACCAGTCGCCGGAAACGCTGGGTGAGGAGGTCTGCGACGACCGCCCCGAATCGAGGTCCATACCGAAGACTGGGCAAGCCGTAACTGCCGCGATCGGGGATTTCCGGTGCATCGGCGAGAACCTCGTCCTTGAACCGAGGGCTGACTGCCGGCTCGACGTATGCGAAGTCATAGGGGTCGCGCCGCAACTCTGCCGCGGCAATGGTCGCCTCGTCCAGCATCGAAAACGGAGGATCGCTCTGTGACATGGTTCCACCCCCTTTGGCGTCATGTGCTTCAGCGGCCCGATTTCCAAATCGAGCAGTTTCCCAGACGGGTACCTGGCTGTTAAGATCGGATAATTCCCCGCAATCTGATGAAAGAATAGTTGTGACAGGACAACGCATCGTGAGGCGAAAGGGGCCACCCGCGTTTCCCGGGTGCCAGAAAGTGGGTGGCCCCTTTCGCTCTTTCCGATCGACGGGTGATTGCGGCGGGCATCGATCATCCGCTTCAGCTCGAGTGCAAACTGCGTCTTCGCGGCATCGCTGCGATTGTCGCCGGCAGGCATGTCTTGCCAGACCAGGATGCCCATCGTGTCGCACCAGTAGTACCAGCGGTCCGGCTCGACCTTCACGTGCTTGCGAATCATGTTGAAGCCGAGTTGCCGGGTGATGTCCAGGTCGTACTTCAGGGCTTCGACGGTGGGAGCCGTATAGAGGCCGTCGGGCCACCAGCCCTGCTCAAGCGGCCCAAGCTGGAACAGGGGCTTGCCGTTGCGGAAGAGCCGGTTGATCCCGGACTCATCCTTTGCCAGTGCGATCTTCCTGAAAGAGAGCGCCCAGACCGGCCAGCAAGCCCGAGAGGACGAACGTCGTGAGCTTGACCGGACGCGGGTCGATGCCCGAGAGCCGGACCGCTTCCTCGTTGGTCCCCACGGCGATCATGTACCGCCCCAGAATTGTGCGGGTCAAGAGCAGGTGCCCCAGGACGACCAGCAAGAGCGCGATGAGGAAGGCCGACGAAATGCCCAGGCCCACAATCGGTCGAGCGATCCACTCGACACGCGGACCGACGTACTTCGTCTCCGAATCGGTCACCAGGTAGGCCGCGCCCCGGGCCACCTCCAGCATGCCGAGCGTGACGATGAACGAGGGGATCGACCAGAGCACCGAGACCATGCCGTTGGCCAGACCGCAGATCCCACCGATGCCAAGGCAGGCGGCCAGGGCCAGCCAGAATGGCCAGCCCCAGTCCGCAGCAAGCGCGATCCCCAGCACAGCCCCTTGATCTCGGGGTGCTCGCTGAGCATCGCCGAGGCGATCTTGCTGGCCGGCTCGATCTCCCAGAGGGCACTCTGTGAATCGACGATCGGCAATCCGGCATCCTTCACGGCATCCTCGAACCCGAGCTTTCGCTGCTGGCCGTTGAAAGCGGTCTTGATCCCTTCGAACATGGCGACCTTGTCTCCGGACTTGAGCTTGCCGGCCATGTAGTCTCCCACCATCCTCGCCCCCGCGCGGTTGTCGGGGCCGACGAACGGGACCTTGACGCCTTGATCGGCGAGGACCTGGGAATCGAGCTTGTTATCGATGTTGACCACCGCGATTCCGGCTTCCTGGGCGTGCTTGCAGGCCGAGACCAGGACTTTGGAATCGGCCGGGGCGATCACGATCGCGTCAACCCGCTGGGCGACCATCTCCTCGACCAGATCGACCTGGCGCTTCAGGTCGCGCTCGTCCTTGATCCCGTTGACGATCAGCTCGTACTCCGAGGAGTGCTCGCCCTGGTGTTTGCGGGCGCCGTCGGCCATCGTCTTGAAGAACTCGTTGGCCAGCGACTTCATGATCAGGGCGATCCGCGGCTTCTCCGACTTCGTCTTCGAGGCCGTGGACGCTGTTGTCGTGCCTGCTTCGGGCACTCCGCCTCCGCACCCGTGCGCCGAGCCGAGCAAGACGGCGCTGAGGCCCCAGGCAAGCCAAGGGAAGCAGCGCGGAGAATTCATGGATTGTTGTGCTTTCATGGCCGTGATCGCTCTTGGCTTTGGGGAGGCTGGCTGGAAAGCTGGACCAGGGCCTCGAGCACACGCGGCTGCTGCTCGGGCCGGAGTATCAGATACGAGTGAGAGCCTTGCGAAGTTTCCTCGAAGCGGCACGAACCGTCCTTGTTGATCGTCGCCCGGCCGCGTGGGGAAACGTCGAAGTAGCCTCGATCGCCGAGCACGGCGAAGAGCACGGCGGTGAGGTCCCACGTCGGCCGGTTGTGCGGAGGGGGGATGTAGTGAATGTAGGCTTCGGCCAGCGGGTGGTGCGGCACGTAGCCGTAATCGCGCTCGATGCTCGTGGCGGGGTAGGGAAGCGCGATGCCGATCTCGAAGCCGCTGAAGACCATTGGCGTCGGCCATCGCTCGGCCAGCGTCTGGCAGCTTGGGATGTCCCGCATCACGTTGTATTCCTGATAGTTCTTGTTGCCGTCAATCGGCTGGAAGGCGCCCGCCATCAGCGACAGCAGCTTGACCTTGCGCTTGACCAGATCGATGCCGGAAAGCGGCGAGTACTCGTCGGGGCCCGAGTCGAGCAGCCGGGCGAGATTCGTGGAGAAGCCGACCTGGGCGATCACCACCGACTGGTCGGCCTGGGTGGCAAGTACCTTGCGGAGAACCTGGGTTGCGGGGGGCGCGTCCTTGCCCGTAAGCAGGTTGTGGGGATAGCGGTAGCGGCCATCCTGTTCCTTTTGCTCGACCAGCCCGAGATACTTGCTCTGCTCGACCACGCCCCCCTTGCCGACCACACCGATCGGGATGTCGCCGCGACCGTAAAAGGTGTTGACCGCGTCGACGAATGGCGCGGCCAGGTCGTTGTCCACGCTCACCGTCACCGCCAGCAGTTTGCAGGCCCCTCGCGACTGAAGAGCATGGATCATCCCCAGGGCCAGCACGTCGTCGCAGTCGCCGCAGATATCGGTATCGTAGATCAACCCGGGGGCTTCCGCGGCACTCACCGGCAACACGTCCGTGAGCACGGCGGCCATCAGCGTGGCGATGGCCGCCGGATTGAACCAGTACATGGTGACCCTCGCAAGTGAAGAACGCGCGGCAGGCAAGACCCGGCCGCCTCGCCTCGACGTACTATACGGGACAACGCGCAAGGTGGGCAACCATGCCCTGCCGGAACAGGCAGGCTGACCCCTTGACGGCCGCCGCGGCTGCGTGGGGCGCCGGGTCGCGATCCCGGCACTGACCGCTCGCATTCTGGTTTTTCCTGACGTATGGTGATCGGCAGAGTGGTGGTAGGGCGGGTTTTCACGAACGACGAAGGAGTTCCTCATGAGCCGGGAGAGCGAAGCCGCGGACCGAACCGAGGGAACCGATCGCAGGAGCCTGCTCAAAGGCACGGCAGGCGCGGCGAACCTGGGCATGTCGGGTCTGGGAGCCGGCGCACGGGCGACCGAGACCGCGGAGCCCGGTACCTCAGTCAAGAACGGCAGGGTCCAGCAATCGATCGTTCACTGGTGCTTCGAGAAGTACTGGCCCATCGACGAGTTCATCAAGTCGGCGAAGAGCCTGGGAGTCGGCAGCATCGAGCTGCTTCCAGTCAAGTACTTCCCGCAGCTCAAGGAGGCCGGACTGACCAACGCGATCGGCCAGATCGACATGGGCGCCGACCCGCCGTTCGTGAAAGGCTTCAACAACCCCAAGCATTGGGACCAGGTGATGAAGGCCACGCGCGAGGCGATCGACGCCTGCGCCGAGTATGGCTACAAGAACGTGATCTGCTTCACCGGATACAAGGAAGACATTCCCGATGACGTGGGCGCCGAGAACTGCGTGAAGGGGTTCAAGCAGATTGTCGGCCACGCCGGGAAGAAGGGAATCACGCTCTGCCTGGAGATGCTCAACTCGCGGGTGAGCACGCACCCGATGAAGGGCCATCCGGGCTACCAGGGCGACCACACCGATTACTGCTTCGACATCATCAAGCGCGTCGGCTCGCCCAACCTGAAACTGCTTTTCGACATCTACCACGTCCAGATCATGGACGGCGACATCATCACCCGGCTGCGCCAGCACAAGGAATACATCGGCCACATCCACACCGCCGGCAACCCCGGCCGGGGCGAGCTCGACGAGACCCAGGAAATCTATTACCCGCCGATCATGAAGGCCCTGCTCGAGATCGGCTACCAGGGCTACGTCGGCCAGGAATTCATCCCCACCCGCGACCCGATGGAGGGCCTGCGGCAGGCAGTGACGCTGTGTGATGTGTGATCGGCACGGGAAGCAAAGGGGACGACTGTACGGCTATTTGACTTTGACCCGGCCAGGATAGGTAGCTGTGGGGCGTCCTGGCTCGTCATACGTCGATCCCCTCGTAGGGGAAATCGCTCCAGACCTCAGCCGCAATCTGCTGCCAACCCGTCAGCTCCTCGGCCAGTTCCTGGTTCATCGGACCATCCTCCAGAGGAACGAGCAGAAGGCCGCTCGTCGTCTCGATCAACCGGACCGTTCGGTC
The DNA here is from genome assembly GCA_049516015.1 of Isosphaeraceae bacterium. Classification (GTDB taxonomy): domain Bacteria; phylum Planctomycetota; class Planctomycetia; order Isosphaerales; family Isosphaeraceae; genus Aquisphaera. The sequence goes on from JBEKTN010000086.1 coordinate 4,642, forward strand.
CGGTTTCCAACCATGCCGGGCAAGGATGTCCGCAGGCAATGTTAACTCGCCTCCTGGGCCGACCGTGAGAGTCGCCATCGTGTCGTTCCTTTACAGCTGCCTGAAAGATCACCGACTCGGAACTAATCACATAGGCTGCCCCGAACAACGAAACTCATTGTACACCACGTTTGCGGATTGAACCAATCGCCGGGAAAACCCCACAGGCTCGGGTCGAGTCCAGAGCCGGCCCGCCGTGCTCGCCCTAGGAAACGCGCTGTCGCCGGGGTACTCTGGACCGGCGAATTGAACGAACCCGGGGCGATCCCTGAGCGCCATGGCGGTTCGCGTGGTAAACGTACGCGCCGGGGAACGACAGCAAGAGGATTGAAGGAATGGCTCAGAAGGCCCCGCTTGCGGCGCTACCTGGTTTCTCATCCCTAGAGCTCGACGACCGTCTGGTGAAGGCGATCGTCGAGCTTGGCTATGAGGAGCCGACGCCAATTCAGAGGGAGGCGATCCCGCCGCTGCTCGCGGGAAAGGACCTCGTGGGCCAGGCGGCGACCGGCACGGGCAAGACGGCGGCCTTCGCCCTGCCGCTGCTGCACAAGCTTGCCGCCGGGGACCAGCGCGGCCTCCGGCCGATGGCGATTGTCCTGGTGCCGACTCGCGAACTGGCCATGCAAGTGGCCGAAGCGGTTCATCGCTACGGCCAGCCGCTGGAAGCCAGTGTGCTGCCCATTTACGGCGGGCAGGCGTACGGGCCGCAGTTGCGGGCGCTCGAGCGCGGGGCCGATGTGGTCGTCGCCACGCCGGGACGGGCCCTCGACCTGGTGCGCAGCAAGAAGCTCAAGCTGGGCGGGGTGGCTGTCGTGGTCCTGGACGAGGCCGACGAGATGCTGGATATGGGCTTCGCCGAAGACATCGAGTCGATCCTCTCCGAGACGCCCAAAGAGCGGCAGACCGTGCTCTTCTCGGCAACGATTCCACCCCGCATCGCGGCCATCACCAAACGCCATCTGACCGACCCGGTGCGGATCACCATCGCCGCCGAGCCCACGGTCGCAGGCACCTCGGCCCGGGTGCGCCAGACCGCCTATATCGTGCCCCGCGGGCACAAGCTGGCAACGCTCGGTCGCGTGCTGGACGCGGAGAACCCGACCTCGGCCATCGTATTCTGCCGCCGCCGCAATGAGGTTGATGAGCTGGCGGAGAACTTGAACGCGCGTGGCTACCGTGCCGAGGCACTTCACGGAGGCATGACCCAGGAGCAGCGCAACCGGGTCATGAAGAAGTTTCGCAGCGAGGCATCCGACCTGCTGATCGCCACCGACGTGGCCGCCCGGGGACTGGACATCCAGCACTTGTCGCACGTGATCAACTTCGACGTACCGGCCGAGGCCGAGTCGTACGTCCACCGGATCGGCCGCGTGGGTCGGGCCGGCCGTGAAGGCGTAGCCATCACGCTGGCCGAGCCGCGCGAGCACCGGCAAATCCGCAGCATCGAGCAAACCACGGGGCAAAAAATCGAGATCGCCAAGGTGCCGACAGTGGCCGACCTGCGGGCCAGGCGGCTCGAGCTGTCGCGCGCCTCGGTGCGCGAAGCCATCGTCGATGGCGATCTCGATCGGTACCGGGTCGTGGTCGAATCACTGGCCGCCGAGTTCGACCTCATGGACGTTGCCATGGGCGCCGTCAAACTGCTCCATCAGGCCAACGGTGCCGAGGACCATGAAGAAGACGAGATTCCCGAGGTCGAGCTCTACCGCGACAAGCCGCCCCGAGCTCCCCGGAAGGAAAGTGCCAGGGCTTCTCGAGGCGACAGAAGGCCGCATGACGACAGCCCGCATGGAGAAAGCCGCGGCGGCCTCATGACCCGTCTCTACGTCGGCGCGGGGCGCGCCGCGGGCGTTCGAGCCCAGGACCTTGTCGGCGCCATCACAGGAGAGGCCGGCCTCACGGGCCGCCAGGTTGGAGATATCGACATCTCCGACCGATTCTCGCTGGTGGAGGTGCCCGAAGACCTCGCCGAGGCCGTCATCACCGCGCTGCGTGCCAGCAAGATCAAGAGCAGGAAAGTGACGGTCCGGCGCGAGCGGCCGCGAAAGTGAGAAGAGCTCCGTTCCTCAGATGATCTGCCGGATCGGCTCGGCACCTTCGGCGCCGACGAGCTTCTGGTGCAGACCGCCGTAGAAGTAGGACAGGCCGTTGGGATCGAAGCCGAGCTGGGTGAGCATCGTGGCGTGAAGGTTCTTGACGTGGAACCGGTTCTCGACCGCGGCGCTGCCCAGCTCATCGGTCTGGCCCTCGCTCGTGCCCCCTTGATGCCGCCGCCGGCCAGCCACATGGTGAAGCCGTAAGAGTTGTGGTCGCGGCCGGTGCCCTGGGCATACTCGGCAGTTGGCTGGCGGCCGAACTCGCCGCCCCAGACGATCAGCGTCTCATCGAGCAAACCGCGCCGCTTCAGGTCCTTGATCAGGCCGGCGATCGGCTTGTCGGTGTGGCCGGCGTGCTTGGAATGATTGGCGATGATGTCGTTGTGGGCGTCCCAGTTGTCGTCATTGTGCGCGCCGCCCGAGTAGACCTGGATGAACCGCACACCGCGTTCGACCAGCCGCCGGGCCAGCAGGCACTTGCGGCCGAAGTCCGATGTCTCGGGACGGTCGACCCCGTACAGGGCCAACGTCTCGGCGGTCTCCTGAGAGAAATCCATCGCCTCGGGCGCTGACTCTTGCATCTTGAAGGCCAGCTCGTAGGCCGCGATCCGCGCCGCGAGCTCGGTGTTATCGGAGCGAAGGGCGCGATGAGCCTCGTTCTTTTCGCGGAGGCGATCGAGCAGCAGGCGGCGGGTCGCGCGGTCGGTGCCTTCGGGAATGGCAAGGTCGTGGATCGGCACATCCCCGGCGCGGAGGACGGTGCCCTGAAAGGCCGCCGGCATGTAGCCGCTCGACCAGTTCTTGGCGCCGCTGATCGGGCCGCCGGTGCGGTCGAGCATCACCACGAAGCCAGGCAGGTTCTCGTTCTCGCTGCCCAGGCCGTAGGTCACCCACGAGCCAAGACAGGGATGCCCGCTGATGATCCTCCCTGAGTTCATCATCAGCATGGCCGAGCCATGGATCAGCGAGTCGGCATACATCGAGTGGACGAACGCCATGTCATCGACGCAGGCCGCCAGGTGCGGGAAGACGTCAGAGACATACTTGCCACACTGACCATGCTGGCGAAAGGCCCATTTCGGGCCGACGACGCGTCCCTGGTTCTTCTTGCCGCTGCGGCCGAACGTGTTGACGTCGATCGTCTTGCCGTCCAGCCCATAGAGCTTGGGCTTGTAGTCGAACGTGTCGACATGGCTGGGCCCGCCGTACATGAACAGGAAGATCACACTCTTTGCCCGGGCCGGGAGTGCTGGTTTCCTGGGCGCCATCGGATTGACGAACCGCGAGACTCCATCGGCGGCGACGGCCTGACGAGACAGGAACCCATCGCCGCCCAGAAGCGCGGTGAGGGCGACCGAGGCAAACCCTCCGCCGGCTTCCCAGAGCAGCTCACGGCGGGTCCGGCCGCAGAACTGGCTGCCAGGTGAGCGCGTCGTCAAGGATGGTCGGGCGTTGTCCATGAGCCTTCGATTCCGTCAGTCAAGGCAAAGAAACGCGTTGGCGGAGAGCGTCATCAGGCAGTACTGAACGAGCGCGGGCTGATCGGCCAGGCGTGACTCCCGCCGCAATTCGTTGATCCAGGCGATATCGCGCGCGACCTCGTCGCCGGTCGGACAAGCTCCCGTGGTCAAGCGGATTGCACGGCGGACCTGGGCGGCAAGATCACCCGGCGACTCCTTGCGGAGCCGCTCGGCGAACCGAGCGGCCTGTTCGTTGGCGAAGATCGTAAGGGAACCAGTCAGGCCACGCACCATCGATTGGGATAGATAGGGGGAATGAGGTGCCAGGGGCGGCTTGGCGGGTCAGGTCCAGGCCACGCAACCGCAATTGGGGCAAAGGATTCTCAGTGGCAAGGCTATTTGCTTTCCACAGACTCCCCACTTAGATCAGGCGAAGGTGCCTGACAAGAGCTTCTCAGGTCTCGAGACCGACCATCGAAAACGCTCTGGTTGGAGAGCAGACGACGTGGCACACTGAAACGGAGGTCATCCGGCAATCAAGCCCCGAGGCCCCCCGGGTCATGAGCACCACATTCACGCAGCCTCCGCAATCCACGGTCCAGTACCCTGACGATGATGGTCAGCCCATGTCGGAAAACACGCTCCAGTTCAAGTGGATCGTCCTGATCAAGGAGGGTCTCGAGACGCTCTTCCGGCGCGATCCCAATGTCTTCGTCGCCGGTGACCTGCTCTGGTATCCGGAAGAAGGCAAACCCAAGATTCGCCAGGCACCCGACGTCATGGTGGTCCTTGGCCGGCCCAAGGGGAAACGTGGCTCCTACAAGCAGTGGGAGGAAGACGGCATCGCCCCTCAGGTCGTCTTCGAGGTGCTCTCACCAGGGAACCGGTTGGACGAGATGCTCCGGAAGTTTCGGTTCTACGAGAAACATGGGGTTGAAGAATACTACCTCTACGACCCGGACAACGGCGATCTGCTCGGCTGGCGGCGCGGAGATGGTGGCCTGGAAGAGATCACCGAGATGAACGGCCATGTCAGCCAGCGATTAGAAATCCGGTTCGAGCCGGGTCAAGGACCAAACAACCTGAGAATCATCGGACCCGACGGCCAACCGTTCCGCACCCACCAGGAGCTAATGGAGCAAGCCGAGGCCGAACGCCAACGCGCTGAGGCCGAACGCCAACGCGCTGAGGCCGAACGCCAACGCGCTGAACGATTGGCAGCCAGGCTGCGTGAACTGGGCATTGAACCGGATTGAACCACATCCCCATGATGTCGGGGAAGGCAAAGTGGACACTGGCAACGGGCTTCGCGGGGTCAAACGGGCTTCGCAAGGTCGGCCAATTCGCCAACGGGCATCGCCTCCAGGACGGCATGCCGAAAGACCCCCTGCCAACCCTCAGCGATGATTTGTTGGCCGGATGGGGGTATAACGCCCTGAAAAAGGGTCGAAAAGGCGATTTTTCGGAACTCGACCACGTGGATCATTAGAGGCGCAACTCCTGTTTCAGCATACAGTTAAGCTCACAGTTGCGTCCCACGAAAGCCAAGATGGAAATAGACATAAACTCTGACTTCATATTAACTTGCGACGACAACCAAGCTCGAAAAACTTCTGTCGGAACCGGAAATCGTAGCTTTTCGTAGCGTGTTGACCCCTGCCGGGTGGGCAGTGCTGTAACCGGCTCGGCGCGCGGCATCGACAGCGGACCCCGCCGATTCACCGAGGTCGTCCTCAACGAACAATCTCTGCCGGTAGCTGGTTCGAGCAAGGTCTCCTGACCCGCCCGCCCGCTGTGACCGTGGGTCTTTGTCAGGCCCAGTACGCAGCCTACTGGACCCCGCAAGAGGTCCTGCAAGCAGACGCGCACCGACGAGCGAAACGAGGAGGACCGTAAGATGAGGCTACTCACCCCGGAAGAGAATCGATTCCTGGACGTCTTCCTCCACGAGGCCACGACCGCGCCGTTCACCGGGCCGGCGACGAAGGCCCTCCACAAAACTGGCGTCGAGTACGGCGACATCTCGTACATTGCGTGGGCTTATGAGCAGGATGTCCCCCGGACCGGCTTCGCGGTGGGGCACGCCGCTGACATGGTGCCGCCGCTCCCTTGGCCGAACCGACAGTCGGCACTGCGGCGAAACCAGGAAATCCAGCGAATTTGGGAGCAGCGACAACAAGGAGGCGAGGAGTCGGTGGAACGGAATGAACGGGAGCGAAACGGGGACTTGGTAGACGAAGTGGGCACTCAAGGTCATCCAGGAGGAGGGACCTCTCGGTAGGGGATTTGGCAACAAATCGGCAACAACACTGGCCACGCGACCGCAACACGCCCACAATGTGAACAGGTGCTGTATGGTCGTAAATAGCCTCGGACAAACGGTTTTCCAACGTCAATCCAGTGTGACGCCAATGCGACGCGGAATGGCGGAATCCAGGTTCGAATCCTAGATCCCCAGCTTGTAAGACATTAGCATTCAATTAGTTATGCAAATTGGCCTTGCATTCCTGGCAACACCTCCGCTCTGATGTTGGGGTGACATTGCTTCCTTCGGAAATCCTCTTGCCCGACGATTTCCGACCTAGAGTCGCCGCCCGGACGCAGCCTTCGGAGGGAAGGTGGCACCTGAGGTGCCGCCGATGCCCGCCCCGTTTCGCGCCGTTGAGGGTGCTGTGGCGGGTTCCCGCCGCCACGGCCTGTCCCGTTCGGGCAAGAGGTCGTTTGCAGAGTTGACATGATCGCGCCGAACTGCTGAGTCGCTGGTAGAATGCAGGTGAGGACTGTCCGTATTGACGCGAGGTGTCCGGTGAAAAGCATTGCCGACCGGTTGCCCCCCGAGATCGCCCGGCAAATCCACCCGGACCGGCGCAAGAACGAGGCGGTCTACTGGGCTGTCCGTGACCTACACCTCGATCAATACCGAGGCCAGTGGATCGGCTTTGCCGACGGAAAGGTGATCGCGTCGGGCACCAGTCCCGTGACCGTGTTTCACGCGGCCGAGGCAACGGGGCTGCATCCTTTTTTCATCTGCGTTGGGAGGGAAGAAGAACCGTGCCGCATCCGCCGCGCTACCTTTCCCTACGACGTCAGTTATCCCGGTGAATCTTTGCCGGTGATCTTCTACGTGCCTGACGAAGATCCTGACAGCGCATTCGTGATTACTGCATATGAACCGCACGGCAAGGCCAAGAAAGCCTTCCGTCGGCGACACCGGAGGAAACCGAAATGAGCAAGCAAGAGTTTCCCCCTGGCTGGGATGAGAAGCGCGTCAAGGAGATGATCGCGCACTACGAAAACCAAACCGAGGATGAGGAGTTCGCCGACATCGAGGCGGCGCGCGAGGCCGAGGACATAACGCTCATGGCCATCCCCACCGAACTGGTTCCGGAGGTTCGGGCGCTGCTTGCCCGCAAGCAAAGTGCGTGACGGAAACGCCGAACCAGCCGTTGCAGCAGACGGGGCCGGCATCACGGCTTTTCGTGGTGTTCAGGTTTTCCAGCCGGCCCGCCGCTGAACTGGTCGTTCGGCCCTCGCCCGCGGACCGAACCCGATGCCTAGATCCCCAGATTCTCTCGCGATTTCACCGAGCACGCCACTGGTTCAGGGCGTCGATTCGCTGAGGTCGACTCCCGCGCCAACTCATCAGGGCACCCTCCCAAATGTGGGCACGCCGCCCGCCACTCCTATTGCGTGAGTCAAGGTGAGTCGCAGTAGCATGAGGGGAGGCTCGCACCGGGGCACGTAGCAAAGACAAAGAGTTACATTGTAGAAGTGAATGCCCTTTTTCAAAGGGGAGGCCATGGCCAGCGCAACCCAGCCCACAACCGAACTTCCGTTTGGCCAAGAATGGAAAGAAGTGCTTGAGCAAATCCTTCCGCCCCAAGGGGAATGGAGCGAGGAAGAGTACCTCGTTCTGACCGACCATCGGAATCGGCTGGTCGAGTTCACCGACGGCTTCCTGGAAGTGCTCCCCATGCCTACGGACAAGCACCAGAGCGTGCTGCAGTTCTTGTTTCTTGCCTTTTTCCGCGTCGTGCAGCCCCGCGGTGGCAAGGTCCATTTCGCCGCGTTACGGCTGCGAATTCGGCCGGGCAAGTTCCGTGAGCCCGATCTTCTGCTGCTGCTTTCGGCCGCCGATTCGCGCCGGCAAAACCGGTACTGGCTCGGCGCCGACCTCGCTCTGGAAGTTGTGAGTGAAGAGAAACCGGAACGGGATCTGGTTGACAAGCGGGCGGACTATGCCGAGGGCCGCGTCCCGGAATACTGGATCGTCAACCCGCAAACGGAAACCATCACCGTCCTCCGCCTGCGCGGGGATGCTTATGAAGAAGCTGGCATCTACCGGCGCGGGGAATCGGCGGCATCGATGTTGTTGCCGGATTTTTCAGTCGCTGTCGCGGCGGTTTTCGACGCGGATTGACTCAAGAGTCAGTGAGCTCGTCCACACAAAGCAAACGAAGCCATGGGCTATCGATGAGGAAAGTCACTCGTAGAGAATCGGTATCAGAGCATTTTATTATATTCGCTACGCTAAACTGGTTTCCCAACTTGAGGCGAGTGGCTTCGTGGCAGCCCAGGGCGATCTGTCCCGGTCTATAGCCCTCGATGGAGCTCTAGCTCCTTAGCCGAAACCCCGTTGACTCTGATTACTTGCCCGTGTATCTTCATCGTAGATACCTGGAGGTCGCGATGAAGACTCGTGTTCAGAAATGGGGCAACAGCCTGGCCCTCCGCATCCCGAAATCCTTCGCCGCGGAGGCCGGTCTCCGCGCTAACGGTGACGTCGAACTATCCCTTGTTGAGGGAGCGCTCATCGTGCAGCCGGTCGCTCCACAACCGCCCACCCTGGATGAACTGTTGCGCGGCATCACGGACAACAACATGCCCAGTGACTGGGATACGGGGCCGGCAGTCGGCAAGGAAGTCTGGTGAGCCGCAAAGGTGCCTATATCCCGGAACGCGGTGATGCGGTTTGGATTACCCTCCACCCGCAAGCAGGCCATGAGCAAGCCGGACGTCGGCCAGCCTTGATTCTGTCTCCGTCGGCTTACAACGGTCGGGTTGGCCTGGCTCTGTTCTGCCCGATCACCAGCCAAGTAAAAGGCTACCCATTCGAGGTACCCCTACCTGCTGGATCGCCAGTTTCGGGCGTGGTGGGGGCGGACCAAGTGAAGAGCTTAGACTGGCGGGCGCTCAAGGCGGCGCGGATCGGTGCAGTCTCGGAGGAGGTCGTTGCCCAAGTGCTGCAGCGCCTTCAGACGTTGCTTGCAGCAGGCCGCTAACAATGTGCTCCAGCAGACCGGCCACGCGATAGGCGGCTGCTCAGACTCCGACGCCGCGCGCGTGAGCCGGCTGCTGAGCTATTTCGTTAGCCAGCTTTGACAGCCTGGTGCTTCGCTGTGCCAGCCAATTCTGCGAGGTTGACCATGAATCCATCCAAAGAATCATGGCTTACCCGGCAACTCCTCGCGCTAATTGCCGGCGCAAGCACGGAAAAAGGGATGGCCAGGATAGGTAATCACCCTTGTCATAGGCTATGGTGTCCCTGGAACTCCCTCGGCTGTACGATGACGGAAAGGAGGCAGCCATGATCGAACTGACCGACCAGCAAGTGCAAGCGCTGGAAAACCCCGAAGCCACCCCGCCGCGCCTCGTGAATCCCCGGACCAAGGAGACGTTCGTCTTGCTCCGCGTTGACGAATACGAGCGCCTGACGGAGGGGTACGACGACAGCCCGTGGACGCGCGAGGAGCTTCATGCGCTAGCCTGGGAGGCGGGCAAGCACATCGGGTGGGAGGACATGGACGAGTACGACGATGCCCCGGAGAAGCCATGAATCGGGGCGATGTGATCCTGGTGCGCTTCCCGCACCCTTCGGGACTGCGCGGGAAAAAGCGGCCAGCCGTTGTTGTGCAGTCCGACTCATACACGGGGGCGGTCAGCACGCTCGTCGTCGCCGAGGTCACGAAGAATCTGACGATGGCGAGCGACCCCGCCTGTCTGTTCATCGACACGAGCACGCCCGAAGGAAGGGCTACGGGCTTGGTCCGCGATTCCGTCGTCTCCTGCCTGGTGCTCGTGACCGTGTACGCGGACACCGTCGCACAGGTACTTGGAACTCTTTCGCCGGCCATGAAGCAGAAGCTCGATGAGTGTCTGAAAGTAGCGCTGGGGGGTGCCCTGAGCTGCGAAACGCCAGCTAACAAAACGCTGAAGCTGACCAGGGCCGCCATCACGGTTTTCGCGCGGGTCAAAGTCTTTGCAGGCGGCCCCGGCAGCTCAGCTCTGTCGTTCGGCCCTCGTCAGCGGACTGAACCCGATGCCCGAACCTTCCGCGGAATTATCGCTCATGGCTGCAAATGAGCACGGCAGCCTCTACCTCTCTCGTGCCGCACGGACCCGCTTCGCCTTGCCCTGCGCCGGCCGCGTGTCGCGAATCGCTTCGGTGGTCAGGACCAGGCGCCGCCCGACTGCGGCAGCGTAACGCCAGAGCGTGTCGAGCGTCGGGTTCTTGTTGTGCCCGTTTTCCAGCCGGGAAAGGGCCGGCTGGTCGATCCCACATCGCCGGGACACCTCGGCCAGGGTGAGTCCTGCCGCCTCGCGGGCCCGCTTGATCTCGTCCACGAACGGGCGCAGCTCACGATATTCGCCGTGGAGGTCGAAGTTCGCCGCCTCACCGCTCGCAATCAACTCTTCGGGGGAGGGGTGCCAGGTTCGGAACATGTCTCGGATTGCCTGGTGGCGGGCTCGGTCTTCGGCAGTCCACTGGACCTCACGCCCAACTTTGTCTCCTTTGTTCTTGTTGTCGCTCATCGTTTCTTCCTCCGCTTTCTGGGACCGGGCGCCGGGACTTCGTAGGCCGTGATGGGGTAAACGGCCAACGGGTCGTCGGACACGCGCTCGAAAACGACCGTGAGGTACTTGCCGCTGGCCGTCCAGCCAAACGCCTCAGGCTGGCCGCTGCTCCGGCTTCGGGTCGCGGTCTCGTAACTCCCCGCCAGCACCTCTTCGACTTCTTCCCGGGTAACGCCGTGGCCTTCGACGCAGATGTGCCAGCAGTTCCCCTCCGGGTCGTCTTCCAGGTCCCAGATGAAAGCCACTCGACCCATGACCAGCACTCCCCAGCTCTTGTAGTAAAATACAAGAGTCGCGGCAGGCGATCAAGAGCACATTGCGGCCCCGTTGAGCCAAGAATGTGGCAACAAATTGGCAACAACACTGCCCGTGCGACCGCAACGCGTCTACAATATGAACAGGTGCAGCATCGCCGTAAGTAGTCTCGGATCATAGGTTTTCCAACGTCAATCCAGTGTCACACCGATGCGAGACAGAATGGCGGCATCCAGGTTCGAATCCTAGATCCCCAGCTCAAGTCATTTCTCAAGGATGACTTCTGGCAAGAATCTCGGCTGCTGGACCATCCTGAAAACCCTTCTCGTCTCCCGTCTCTGCTCAATCAAGAGTTCCTGCGCAACAGCGGGTGTTGCGGCATACACACGTCACCGCGGAGATCCGCGGTCTTGAGTTACGGAAGCCATGCCCGAACCTGGGCAAGACAGGAGATAGGAATGGTGTCCCCGGAACTCCCCACCGCGGCGAGGCAAGGAGGAGTGTCGCGGCGGCCCCGTTTGGGGCGGGGCAAAATGCCTGCTTGGCGCAGGTACCTGGCACACTTCAGTCGTGGACGCGACCGTTTGGTCGCGGAAGGAGGCGGAAGATGGCGGATCTCGTGCTCTGGTCCTTCGTGGTAGGGCTCACGCCGCTGGCTCTCGGCCTGGGATGGATGCTCATCTCCAGTGTCGGAGACTTGATGTGGTACCGACACTCGCAGACCCTCGAGCAGGTCAGGCGAAGGAGGCGTCTCTGCCCTCAAACCCCAGCCAGTTATCGAATTCTGGGTCGATAGCTGCCAGACCGCTGGCGACGCAGACACATCGAGACCAGTTAAACAAGAACAAATGAGATTATCATGTACATCTCGGAGGCCAACCCGCACCTGGAAGTTGTCTATTTCACTCGCGACGCTTAAGATTGGTGGAGTTGGTGTCGATCCCGCCAGATCGGTTGCCAACCTGCCGCCTTGAGGAACCCGGCGGCGAAGGGAACGAACGATTCGCTGTTAGTCGTTACGGTCATCGCACCCATTTGAGGAGCATCCCATGCAAGGTATCAACAGAAGACGAATTGGGCGCCGGCTGGCTGGGATTTCTGCATTAGCTTTCCTTGTGTTCATGATCGCCCCTTCACTGGCCCGGCCCCAGACGCAGACCCAGGCAGACGGGGACAAGGCCAAGGAAAACACGTCCAAGGAAAACACGCCTTCGAGCTACGACCAGATTGCACCCGCCCTGCTCGGAAGGGAGAGTTTCCAGGCCGTGATGGCCAGGGACAAGGCCGACAAGGAATCGGTCATGGCCCGCCAGAAGAAGCTCCTGGAGGAACGCTACGACCTCACCCCACGGCCCGACGGAAAGGTGACGATGTCTCGCGGTAAGCCGATCCAGGTTGGCCCGACCGCGAAGCTGCCGGAGGGATTGACCTGGGAGCAACTGACCGCGACGGCCAGTGACGAGATCCGTGAGAAGGGACTGTTCCCCAAGGGGTTTCTTCCTCTTCCTCACCCCAAGCACGAGGCCGGGGGGATGGTCTTCCCACTGATGGAGATCAAGCAGTTCGGCCGCCTGGAACGCTTCGACGTCGATTTCGACTTGCCTGAGCACTTCCTCCCCGAGTTTCCGCCGGCCATCTACCTGACCACGCGGCTGGACCTGGGTGATGTCTCCCAGGGGAAGGTCGTGACGGAAGACAACTTCCAGGAACTCTTCGCTGGCATCCTCAACGCCAAGGACCTGGAGGGTCTGCGCCTGCTGGTCACGCAGTTCCCTCAGCAGCAATTCAACGCCTCGGCCGACCGGAAAACGGACAAGCCCGACGGCATGCGCGGCGTATCTTGCTTCGACTGCCACGTCAACGGCCACACGTCCGGGGCGGCCCATCTCGTTGGCGACATCAGGCCGCAATCGCACCGCCGGCGCATCGAGACGACGAGCCTGCGCGGCGTCAACGTCCAGCGGCTGTTCGGCTCGCAGCGGGCTCTGAAGACTGTCGAGGACTTCACGGAGTTCGAGCAGCGGGCGGCGTATTTCGACGGCGACCAGGTGTCGGCGGCGGCCAAGGGAGTCAATCCGCTCGAGCGGGGCAGCCAGGTCCATTTCATGGCGGAAGTTCAGGAATTGCTCGCGTTCCCCCCCGCGCCACTGGGTATTGACGGCAAGCTCGACGCGAAGAAGTTCGCCGCGGATTCGGCCGAGATGCGCGGTCAACAATTGTTCTTCGGCAAGGCACAATGCTCCACCTGCCACCCGGCCCCTTACTACACCGACAACTCGATGCACGACCTGCAGGTCGAACGATTCTACAAGACGCAGACGATCAACGGCCTGGTGGCCACCGCACAGGGGCCGATCAAGTCCTTCACGCTGCGCGGGATCAAGGACTCGCCGCCGTACTTCCACGATGGCCGGCTGCTCACACTGGAAGACACGGTGGAGTTCTTCAACCTGATCCTGGAGACGCGGTTGACCAGTGAGGAGAAGACCCAGTTGGTGGCGTTCCTGCGTCAGTTGTAAGGCATCGCGATCCACGAACTCGAGCGGCTCAGGTCCATGGTGCCAGGCTCGGATCGTAGCGCCCTCACGGGCCTTGCGAACCAATACGTGAACCGTTGAAAAATGATGAGAATTCTTACGGAACCTCCGAGTCCCTCGTTTCCAGATAACCCTCCGGCAAGGAGACACCATGTCAGAGCTTTCGCGACGGGGGTTCATCGGCTCGGCCGCGGCGGCGGCCAGCCTGGTCGGCTTGAACGCGGCGGCGGATGAAGAGTTCTCATTCAAGAACAACGTCCCCGACCCCTTGCTCGCGGGGGATGAGTTGCCCACCTTCAAGTTCGAGCTGGAGAAGTCGGAGGGCAAGGTGATCGGCGGCAGCTCCGGCAAGGAGGCGACCGTCAAGCAATTGCCGATCTCCAAGGGGATCGCGGGCGTCTCGATGAGGCTGGAGCCGGGCGCCATGCGCGAGCTGCACTGGCACGCCACGGCTGCCGAGTGGGCGTTTGTCCTAGAAGGCCGCGTCCGCACGACGGTGATCGACCCCCAGGGGCGTGCCGAGACCAACGATTTCGAGCCCGGCGACATCTGGTATTTCCCCCGCGGTCACGGTCACATGCTCGAATGTCTCGGCAACAAACCTGCTCATTTCATCCTCATCTTCGACAACGGCTACTTCTCGGAATTCGGCACATTCAGCATCACCGACTGGATTGGCCACACGTCCAAACATCTCCTCGCGAAGAACTTCGGCCTGCCCGAATCGGCCTTCGAAGGCTTCCCCAAGGAAGAGGTTTACTTCGCCCGTGGGACAATTCCCACCGAGACAATCCCTCCGAACCACCAAGGGTCCCTGAAATCGCCGCCCGAGACCCATAGATATCGGATGCTCGCTCAAGAGCCCCATTCCATCCACAAGGGCGGTCGCGAGTGGCGGGTCGGCGCCGACCTTTTCCCCGTCTCGAAGACGGTCACGGGCGTCATTCTCGACCTGGAGCCGGGAGGCTTGCGCGAGCTCCACTGGCATCCAACCTCCGACGAGTGGCAATATGTGATCGAAGGGCAGATCAGCGTCGCCCTGTTTGGCTCGCACGGCCGCTACCGTGTCGAGACGCTGAACAAGGGCGATGTCGGCTACATCCCGCAAGGATATGGCCATTCCATCGAGAACGTCGGCGCCAAGGGCTGCCGCGTCTTGATCGGTTTCAACACAGGCCATTACGAAGCGATCGACCTCTCGATGTGGATCGCGGGCAATCCGCTCGACGTGCTCGCGACCAACTTCGGCAAACCTCAGTCGTTATTCGAAAGATTCCCACGCGAAAGGGTCTTCATCGCTCCGACGGAGACTCCGCGTCACGGGAACCGCGAACTCGATTAGAACCTTGGCCATGCAACTCGGCAATGAGACCGAAACTGGATTGAGTCGAAGTGTCCGGTGAGAGAGGACGCAAGAATCATTCACGCAGCGCCTGTACGAAAAACCGATAGTTATCGTGATAATCAGGATCGTCCGGCTCGTCTAGAGCCTTAGAGTTTGCCGGACCGTTCAGGATTGACAGGTGTCCGTCCACAGGAAGTGGAGGAGATGATGCGTCGGGGACTTTGGGGCCACCCACATTTCTCGGCTGCTAGAAAGTGGGTGGCCCCCTCCGCTCCCCCTCGTGGGTCCCATGGCGTCGGACCGGGGAAAGCCGGAGGGGGAAACGACGCCAGTTCGATTTTCGTATGGAAACGCACCATGAAAATCTGTGTTTTCGGCGCTGGAGCGATCGGCGGCTATCTCGCGGCGGAATTGGCGCTGGCCGGCCATGAGGTTTCGGCGATCGTCCGGGGCACCCATCTCGACGCCATCCGCGAGAACGGCCTCAAGCTGATCATCGAAGGCAAGGAAAAGGTCGCTCGGATCGCCGCCAGTTCCAATTCGTCCGATTTCGGGCCGCAGGATTACGTCATTTGCACGCTGAAGGCCCACCAGTCGCATGAATCGGCTGAACAGTTCCGTCCGCTGCTCGGGCCCGACACCGCCTTGGTCACGGCGATGAACGGCATTCCATGGTGGTATTTCTACAAGGAAGGCGGCCGCTTCGACGGCAGGCATCTCGAATCGGTCGATTCGGGCGCCAGGCAATGGACCAAAATCGGGCCGGAGCGCGCGATCGGATGCGTCGTCGACCCGGCTTGCGAGGTCATCGCCCCCGGGGTGATCGAGCATCATGAGTTCAAGCGATTCACCATCGGCGAGCCCGACGGCACCCGTTCGGAGCGTGTCAAGACGCTGAGCGACGTTCTGACGGGCGCCAATTTCGAAGCGCCGATCCGCGATCAGATTCGCTGGAATGTCTGGCTGAAGCTTTGGGGCAACGTCTGCTTCAACCCGATCAGCGCGCTGACCCACGCCACCTTGGACCGGATCACCACCGAGCCGGGATTGCGCCAATTGTGCAAGCAGATGATGCATGAGGCCAAGGCGGTGACCGAGGCGATGGGCATCAACATTCCCGAAGATATGATCGATCGCCGGCTTGCCGCCGCCGGTTCGGTGGTCGGCCACAAGATGTCGATGTTGCAGGACTTGGAGCGCCACCGTTCGATGGAGATCGACGCCCTCGTCACCGCGGTCCAGGAACTGGGCCGGCTGACCGGGGTGCCGACGCCGGCCATCGACGTGGTTCTGGCCCTGGTTCAGGAGTGCGGCCGCCAAGCCGGCCTTTATGGAACGCCCGCCTGAAAGGCCGTCGCCTCAATTCGGCCGCTGGATCCCCTTTGTACACCGCGTCGGACAAGAGGGCCATGCGGATCCCCGAGCCAGTTGCGGTCACGGGGCCGCGTCCTTGTGTCCGGCGGCGAGCGCTCGGTATCGGGTCCGGTGTCGACCATTGCTGCGAGGCCTGGAACAAGCTCGTAGATCAACCCTGGACCTTCATGTCCATCGGACTCCGCCCATGGGCCCTTGGGTGGTGATTACTGGGAATTGGTATTACAGAAGAGGTCGAGCCGGCCGAGCGCCCGGTATTCGTCGAGCATCAGGAGAAGACGGTGCCGACTCTCCTTCGCCTGCAGGCCGCGGCCTCTGCCGGACTACAAGATCGAGGGTGTTCATCGGCTCTTCGGCTACTACGCGCGGCACGGGATCCAGGGCAACGCGAACGTGGCGACCTGGCTGCTCGGCCGCACCCCTGGCTCCTACGACGCCTACGTGCAACGCTCGCTCAAGGAGGTTTTCGGATCATGAAGCTCAACGGTCACACCTTCCTCGTCACGGGCGGCTCGTCGGGCATCGGTAGGGCGCTCGCCGCTAGCTTGGTCCAGCGCGGCAATGAGGTCGTCGTCACCGGGCGGCGCAGGGAGCCTCTCGAGGCATTTAGGATGACCGTAAGTCCTTGCGGCGTCTCGGCCACCATCCCCTCCCGAAAAGACGACGAAGGGATCCACCGGCATTTTCCGCGGAACTTCTTGAGGAGGCAAGGACCGCAGGCCTCGAGGCGACCCGTGACCCGACCGGCGGTGCTCCACACCCGTAGAGGCAACGGCGATGCGCGATCTCGTGTTCTGGACCTGGGGTGTGGGCGGGGCGGCCGATGCCCTCGCGACGCTCCTGGGCCTGTACAGTCGGTTCGTATTATCAACCCACGACGCTACAGGAGACGTCGACCATGCTGATCACCGAGATCCGACGCCGATTCCAGGTCACGCAGGACCACGGACTGCATCTGAGGCTGGCCACTCGGTTCGCCCGGCTGGCCTCCCTCTTCGAGTCCGAGGTCATCGTCTCGTCTCGCGACCGGCTCGCGAACGGCAAGAGTACCCTCGACCTGTTGAGTCTCGCCGCGAGCCGGGGTGACTGGCTCGACCTCGAGGCGCGCGGGGCCGACGCCGATGTGGCCGTCGCGGCGCTCGCCGAATTGGTCGCGTCGTGGTACTCCGATGAGTAAGCCGCGCCCCGGATGCTGTCCGTCGGGCCCACGGACCGGTCAATACGGGGCACAGTTCGGCCGGACCAAAGGAGAGAGCACATTCATGCTCCCGTCGAATCGAAGGGTGTTCCTCGAACGCAGTTCACTGGGGAGGCAGCTATGGGTGGTCTCGCACGCGGGCTGGTTCTGGCGACTCTGTCGCTCGTGGGTTTGAGTCTCGACACGGGAGTTTCGGCGCAGACGTCGAAGGCGAAGGAGGCGCCTCGCGAGCACAAGAAGCCGGTCGACGTCCTCAACCACGTCGAGGGAGAGGTCACAGTGCTCAAGCTGAGACCTGCCGGGATGGTCGTCAGGAAGGGGGAGATGGTCGTCGAGTTCGATTCGGAGCACCTGCGAGACGCGTTGACCCGGCAGGAGATGTCCGTCGAGTCCCTCGACGCCGCCTATCGCGCCGCCGTGATGAAGCGCGAGGCCGCCGAGATCGGTGTCAGGGAGTTCGTCGACGGGATCTCGAAGGAAGATCTCGCGCGGGCCGTCCTGATGTTCACGATCGCCCGTTGCTAATCCGCTCTCCGAGGGTTTGGTCGATGCCGAAGAACAAGCAGCCAAAGCCAACGCCCGACATCCGGGTGATGTTCCAGCTTGCCAACCAGGTTGAGGGACCCAGCGAGTCGGTGATCCTCATGGCCGGCGACGAACGCGAGGCCGTCATGCACGTGATGTCGGCCGCTGCGTTCCTGATCTTCTTCCAAGCGTACCTCGTCGCGCCCCTGATTCCGGCTCTGGCTGCGCAGTTCCGCTCTTCCGAGGGGGCTGTCGCCCTCCTCGTGCCGGCGTATATGCTGCCCTATGGAGCCTCGACGCTGTTCTACGGTCCGATCTCCGACCGTATCGGCCGGCGTCCTGTCCTGCTCGCAATGCTCGTCCTGATGACAGTGACGGCCGTCGGTGCATCGACGGCCGCCTCGGTCGGCCAACTGCTGGCGTGGCGCATCCTTGCCGGGGTCGCATCGGGTGGGATTGTCCCCATCTCGCTGGCCTTGTTCGGCGATCTCTTCGCCTACCACGAGCGGGGTCGGCCCCTGGGGTGGATCTTCGGGGCGGTCGCCGGCGGGATGGCTTTCGGTTCGACGCTCGGCGCCCTCCTGAATCCGATCGTGGGCTGGAGGATCGTCTTCCTGACCGTCGCGGCTGCTTGCGGGGCCGCTTTCTTCGCAGCTAGACGCCATCTCACCAGGTTCCAAGGACTCCCAGCAGGAGGGACCCTCGGGCTCGGGGCGACGTTCGCCAGCTATTGGGCGCTCCTCGCCAACCGGCGCGGGCGGAGCGGATATGCTTACATCCTGCTCAACGGCATCTTCCACTCGGGTATTTTCACCTGGCTCGGACCCTACCTCGCCGGGCGTTATGGTCTCGGAGACACTGGGATCGGCCTAGCCCTGATCGGATACGGGGTCCCTGGCATGCTGCTGGGTCCCGCGATCGGTCGGGCCGCCGACCGCTTTGGAAGGCGGGCGATCATTCCCGGCGGCCTGCTGCTGTCCTCCTTCGCCGCCGCGGCGCTGGTGCCCACCGCCCCGCTGTACTGGGTCGTCGCCGTCGTCACCGTGTTGTCGCTGGGCTACGACATGAGCCACCCGCTGCTGGCCGGGATCATCACGTCGCTTGATCCGTCGCGACGAGGCCAGGCGATGGGCCTGAATGCTTTCGCCCTGTTCACCGGGTTTGGCCTAGGTTCCGTCCTCTTTCAACTCCTGCTCGGCCGTGGGTTCGCGGTCGCCCTCGGCGTATTCGCGGCCACGGAACTCCTCCTTGCAATACTTGCGGTCCGATCATTTCGCTCCGAAACACGCCGGCGCACGTCTCGTGGCTGAACAGGCGGGGTTGCTGGTCAAGGCGTTTGGTGGGCGCTACTAGAAACGGGGGTAGTGGGCGACGCGGGAGCAGTTTATCGAGCACGTGCTGGCCTCCTTGCCGGAGTACAACCGGTGGTACGCCCACCGCTTCAACCGGACGTGGACCAACGATCGGATGCGCAAGTGGTTCGCGGAACATGCCCGGTGAATTTGTTGCAGGACTTCGTTGCAGGACCACTAGAAAGTGGGTGGCCCCCTCCGCTCCCCTGGCAATCTGGGCTGATTTGCGCGCGGAGTCCTTTTTTGTATCAATGAGACGACACGGGGCTAAGAACGCCAGATTATCGCGGAGGCGTAACTTGCCTGTATGACACCCAACTTCTCGGCGCCTGCTTGGACGCAACCGAGTGCGGTGGCCGCTATCGCCCTCAGGCCGTCAACGGCATGCCAGAGGTACCAATCGCCCCCCCAGCCACCGGGCCCCAATACTGTTCGGCACGAATCTTGCCCTCCGGCGCTTTCCGTAGAAATCTCAAGAAACTTTCGAAAAGCATGATAATTCCACTTGCGCGATCCCTGCATCTTGCGCATCTTATAACGAGTCA
>JBEKTN010000087.1:0-24178 GCA_049516015.1 Isosphaeraceae bacterium
AAAAACCCAGGCTGATGAGGGACTGACTCCAGCCGACGAAGCTGGCTATGTCGTTCTGCGTCAGCCCCCAGCCAGCAAGCTTGCGAACCTGTTCAGGATCGATGTTCGGGACCATGCTCTCGGCCTCGTCACGCAGTAGCTTGGCGGTCGCGCAAGAGAGCACCCGCCGGGTGGGTCGCTGTTGAAGCAACATCCCGGCCGCGACAGTTTGGCTATGAAACGCCGCAGTTGCGGTTGGAGCGAAGACTTCATGCTGGAAGTCCCTACCGGAGCAACGATTTAGTGAGCGCTGGCCCTGAGCCACCCCTGAGCTGTGACCTGCGTTTGAACCATGCCCGACAAACTTTTCCGAAAACGTAAGACTCCGGCTTTCTGTACTTGAACTAAACCGCTCCGCGGTGGGAAAGACTGCGATCTCGCTTGCCTCCCCACGCCCTCAACAACTCACGCCATCCGGCGCGGCTCGTCCCCTCCCTTGAACCAAGGCGGTACGCCGTGCTAATCTCCGGCTTGGCCACGCATGGCGGCGGGCTCGGACCGTTTCTGGCTGCTTGAACTCCGCGTTTCTCGGACTTTTCTAGACCAGTTGCGGCCCCAGCTTTTCAGGCCATGGATACCCAGCTTGGCGCGCGGCATCGACGGCGGACCCCGACGATTCACCGAGGTCGTGCTCAACGAACAACCTCTGCCGGAGCTTGGCGGTCGCATGATTCACGGAACCCGAAGTGGGCTATGGGTTTGAATCGAGCCTACAGGGTCGCCTGAAATCGAGCGAGCCCGGATTGGGGCCAGCCCTCGGTCCGGGGAGGGCGGATTCCGCCCTTGCTGATGTTGCCTCCCAATTATGGCGTTCTAAGTTCTAGGATGACGTGATCCGGTTGGTGTGGAGAAAAGCGGCGTCGAGTTGCGGTTAGAGCGGGAACCCCGGGGATTCCAGGAGTCGACACGATGAGTGCACCAGTCCGCATGGTCTGTGGCGGCTGCTTGCGGAGCGTGGAGGTTTCGCCCGGGCCAGCAGGTGAAACAAGCAATCTCTGCCCATACTGCGGCCGGGACATCGATAGCCGGCAGGATAGCACCGAGGACCAGACGGGGATCACCAAGCCGATCGAGTGGATGCTCGAGGCCGAGCCCAGGGCCTCGGATTCTTCGTCGGGCTGGACAGAAACCTGGAGCCGGGGGTCGCTCGGGTCGCTCGGGCGGTTTCAGTTGCGGGAACGGCTGGGGGATGGCAGTTTCGGACAGGTCTTCCTGGCGTTCGACCCCCGGCTCGATCGCGATGTGGCTCTCAAGGTTCTCAAGCAGCCCAACCCCACCGAACGGGTGATGGAGCGGTTCTTCCGCGAGGCTCGAGCGGCCGCCCGGCTCGACCACCCCAACATCGTGGCCGTGCACGACGCTGGGTTTGATAACGGACGATGCTGGGTGGCCTTCCATTTCGTGAGCGGGCGGCCGCTGAACTGGTATCGGGACCAGCATCGGCTCGATCCGCCCACGGCCGCCCGCATCCTGCGCGACCTGGCAGACGCGGTCGATCATGCGCATCGCCAGGGG
Organism: Isosphaeraceae bacterium; assembly: GCA_049516015.1. Classification (GTDB taxonomy): domain Bacteria; phylum Planctomycetota; class Planctomycetia; order Isosphaerales; family Isosphaeraceae; genus Aquisphaera. Next base: position 1,555 of record JBEKTN010000087.1, read on the forward strand.
GTGCTCCATCGCGACATCAAGCCAGCCAACGTGCTCATTGACGACCATGGCCGCCCGCGCCTGATCGACTTCGGGCTGGCCCAGCGCTCGGACCTGGATTCGAGCCTGACCTTCGACGGAGCGGTCGTCGGCACGCCGGCCTACATGAGCCCGGAACAGGCACTCGGTTTCAACAGGCAGGTCGATGAGCGAAGCGACGTCTTCAGCCTGGGCGTCATCTTCTTCGAGATCTTGAGTGGCGAGCGGCCCTACCCCGCGGCATCGCGAAGCGGCCCGTCGCACGAGGCCGCCGAGCTCTCTTTGGGCCCGGGGGAATGCCCCCCGCCGCCGTCGGTCCGGACCATCCATCCGGCCGTTCCCGCAGCCCTGGATCGGATCTGCATGCGTGCGATCGCCCAAGACCCGCGCGACCGGTACGCCTCGGCCCGATCGCTGGCCGACGACCTTGACCAGTTGCTGCTCCAGCACCGGGGAGGTAAGATCCGGCTCTCGTTTCCCGTCACGACGATCATCCTGGGACTGGCCGCCGCCCTGCTCCTGGTCATCGGAATCCGCGCTGCGGTGGCTCCCTGGAATGACGCAATGCGATCGGCTGCGAGCGCCAACCCGGCTGGGGGCGCCAGCCCGGCCGCGAGTGCGGCTCCGTCGAGCGATCAGCCCCGGTCGCTCCTTGATGTTCCTTCATCGGTCCAGCTCATCGGCAACCCCAGCAAGGGGCGCTACCATCTTTCGACGTGTCCCACCATCCAGTCCATGAACCCGTCGAACAAGGTCGTGCTCAGGGACGCTGACGCGGCGCGTGCGGCGGGGCTTCAACCCTGCGCTCATTGCCGCCCCCCCGTTGGCCTCGCCCGGCAGAAGGCGAATGACGCACGCTGAGGCATTGCTTGTCGCCCGCGGCGGAGAGCTCGTACAATTGGCCTCTGAATCGAGCAAGCAATTCGACTCGACAACGGGAGCCATTCATGTCGCACGAGCCTTCAACACCCACCTCCCCGAGCGAGGCCGCGCCGCGCGCAGAGTTGCCGAAAACGCAGCCGATGCAGCACGGGCAAGATACCGCCTTGAACGCTTAACGCAAGTCGTTTCCCTGTCATTGTTTGCGAATCCATGATATCTTGAGCATGCAACAATCGCAAGCACCGAAAAATAATCAGAAACAGTACCGCAACAGTACTCATTGTCTTCATGCGATTCAGGCATCGGGAATCACGATCGGCCTCCCGTGCTACCGAAAGTCCTTGGATCCGGCCGCGGAGTATCGCCTCAGACGCGTTGAGCCGATGGGACGGCCAATCCCTCGAGGGGAACCCGGATCGCGTGGCTTACTGCGGCCTGGGCCGCCTCAAAGCGTGGTAAAACGCCATGCGATGGCACCCGAACTTGCGAGCGATCTCCGGCCAGCTCACACCGGCAGCTCGCAGCTCGAGAGCTCGCGCCAGGATCTCCGCGGTGACCTTCCGGGGCTTCCCCGGGGATGCGTGCGGTGAGATAGGCCCCGACCACGGCTCGGGGGCCCGCGGCTCGCGCATCATCGCTGGGATCTCCGCGGCGGCGGGCTGCTCGAGCAGCTCGGGGGCGGTCGGTGGCGTGAGGACCTTGACCAGGTCGTCGGGGGCGTCGCTCCATCGCCAGGCTTCCGGCTCCGAGGGGTCGGGGAGCCAGCGCTGTGCCCGTGCCCGTGCGCTGGCTTTCGCTCGCTGTCGTGTGCGCTGTTCGGCCCTACGTTGCCTCTCGGTCGGTGGCATTGCTCGCGATGGCCTGGCAGGGCGTCGGCGCTCCAGGGACCGGACAATCTCGGATTCAGGCAAGGTATAGTGCTGCGCTAGTTCCGCAATCGACCATCCCTGATCGTGCTTGGCGCGCACGTGCCGAAATCGTCCTCTCATCCCCTGACTCATCAGAAGTCAAACTCTTCGACGGCCTGGGAAAGGGTCTTCAGATCGAGCCCCTGATACCACTCGCGAGTGATCTTTTCCGAGGTATGGCGAAGGGTGCGAGTGATCAGGCATTGCGACAGTCCGTATCCCTCGAGCGCAGTAGCCAAACTTCGCCGCATCGACTGCCAGGTCATCCCCTGGACACCCGCTTGCTTCGCCACTGCCTGGAGTCGATCCACGGGCTTAGCGCCGGGCCTTCCTGTATGCCAAGCGTTCTTCGCCGAGATGTTCGGGAAAAGCCAGGGGATTGACTCCGGGAGTTTGAAACCGGCCGGCCGATCCAGGCGATGCGCTAGCCAATCATCGAGAACCGGAATGGCGGCCATGGGCAGAGGAACGGGTTGTGCCGCGGCTTCAGTCTTGAGCCGGCGACGTGGGTGAACCCAGAACATGCGATTCGGCAAGTCGAGATCCTCCACCCAGGCGAAGAGTAACTCATTGCGGCGAATGCCAGCGAACGCTGCGAGGGTGGCCATGGCCAGTAGCCGGCGGGCCTTCCATTGCTCCCATCCTCTTCGTTCTTTCACATTCCGAGCCATCAGGTCGAGAACTGCTCTGATCTCGGAACGGGTATGGTGAGTCTTCACGGCCGGGCGGCCTGGCCGGATCCACTGTCGCATCCTGCGGAGCTGGAAGGGGTTCACTTCCAACCCCTTCAGTTCAGCCGCCAGATGGCATGCAGTCTGAATCCGCAACAAGTGCGCGTGGACCGTACGGGGACAAACCTCCGCCGACTTGGCCCTGATGTAGCGAGCAATCAGGGAAGGGGTCAGGTCGGCCGTGGTCTGCACGCCCATCGGCTCGAGGTTGCGGAGAACCGCAACAAGGCTTTTGCGGGTTGCCGGGGCCCGCATCGGGAGCTGGTAAAGTTCCTCGATTTGGGCGATGAAGTCATTCCAAGGGATCGGGGTCATGCGCGTGTCTCCTGCGTTCAGGGTAAAGTCAACGGCCGCGAGCCTGGACGATCCACCGTCCAACGGCCGCGGCCGCTCTGAGAGGCGTTTACAGCGATCATGCGAATCGCGCATTATGGGCGTTATTCCAAGAGCGTTAGTCCCTGATCGGGGACAAGGATGCCGTTACCCGGGGCGGGCTTGAGTTACGGGCTCAAGCTCGCCCCTCTTCGTCTCCCATAGGGGCGGCAACGAAAACGGGTCACCCTCAGCGCTCCGAGGGATCGTAGGTTGGGACGGGCGGAATCGACTCGAGATCCTCCATCTCCTTGCGGATCTGTTCCCGGGCCTTGAGCCGATCGCTCTGCCAGGTCGTTCCATTCCGCTTCTTGCCACTGCGCGCCAGTGACTCGGTCAGCTCGTCGAATTGCTCTCGGAGCTGAGTAAGCCGGTCCCGCTTCGTGCTGATCGCGACCGGGTCAACTTCAACAAGGTCAAGCCCCTGTTCCGTATCTCCCGGAGTAGCGTTTTGCGGTTCGGATGCCTGGGTGTGGCTCGCGATTTCTCGAACAGACTGAACAATCTGTCCAGCCTCTTGAACCATTGTTTTCGCCATCTCCTCGTACCTCGCTTCATAGCTTGCTCTCGCATGTGTTGGAGTCGTGGTCGAAACACTCGACCACTCTAACCCTAGCATCATACTGAAGAGTCACCGATTTGTCGACATAGTGGCAACATTATGTAAACCTAATGTCGCCATGAACAGGGGGCAAGGGTAGAATATGGGCACGGGGCGTCGACTCCCGGTATCCTGGAAACGGTTTCCAGAATCCTCCGCGGAGTCGACGCCATGGCCAGAAAGCGAGCCAAGAAGATGCCTGCGACCCAAGTTGAGCAAGAGGCCAAGCGGGTTCGCTTGGATCTCTCAGCGGTCGATTACGAGCGGTTGGAGCGAGCGGCCAAGTCCAAGGGACTGAATAAGGCGTCGTTCGCTCGCATGGCAGTTCTGGCCATGATCAAAGCCGTGGAGGGGGAAAAATGATCTACTTCGCACGACGACCGCCCAAATCCTTCGCGAGGGCCGCGGCGATGGATCGATGCAAGCCCAGCATGCGCGAAAGGGCCCGGATACCAGCGTATCCGGGCCCTTTCTCGTTGACCGACTGTACCGGCTACCGAAATACCGTCGGGCGATCAATCCCCCCTCTCGGTTGGGAATCAGAGCTTGGAGTGGGTGAGTGGGCTTAAAGGGAACTTCGGCCAGATCCCTTCTTTGACGGCCACGCGCTCTTGTCGACAGGTCCAGGGTCGTGTGCCTGCTTTTGTTGCGCGTCTGTCGTCTCGAGAGGCGCGTAAGTTCGCTGGGTCGCTTCAGTCTGCCGTTGAACTTCCTTCGCCGCTTCTTTCGCGGCGTCGATTGCACGTGCCATGTGGGACTTCTTTCATGCGTTGGGAATGAGGAACCGATCCTAACACCGCTCGGGGATACCCGGACGGCTGGATCGAGAATCTATCAGCCGATGGTCAGTGGGCGCTACCGGCTACCCGGAGCTCCGAATTGCACTGCACCACTGCCGCGCTGGACGGTGATCTCGTTGCCCTTGCTCGCGTGGAGCGAGGGCTCATAGTTCGACGGGTTTACCAGCCGGCCTCGGGCCCGCGCTTCGGAAACCCACCGTTGGTGTGTGGCGTCGCAACCCATGGCCGGGTCGCTCGGGTCATGGTAGACGAGACCAGCGGCGGCTGCATGGGCATGGATGCGGGCCTTGTCCAGATGGGCATCGATAGCGGCCAGGTCATTGGCTTTCAGCTCCGGATGATTGGGCCCCGATGCGATGCGGTTGCGCCTGTCTTCCAGATCCCGGACGTGACCGGCCTTGGCGGTCGCCAGATCGGCGATGTTTTCATCAAACGTAAAGCGATCGTTATACGGGAGCATGCGTCTCCTTTGCGTCAATCGGTGAGTGTCACGGTCTTGCCCTGATAGCCGCATCGAGCACGAAGGGGCTGGTACTTCGTGATCGGGCCCATGCTGCGCGTCGTCCCGGACTGGTGCCGAGTGACCGGCTTGAAGTCGCTGGAGATGAGCCGGTGACTCACCCACTCGCCACGCTTGCGCATGGCCTCGCTTGCCTTCGACCAGACGGCCGCGGCCTCTTCGTCGCCGGCCTGCACGGCGTCCTCTGCCTTGTACTCGCAGAATTGGCCGTACTCCCTGGCGAGCTGGGCCAGCTCCTTCTCTTTGGCGATCACGGCCGCGGCATCGCGATCTGCGGCGGCCTGTCGATCGAATTCATCGGGCACGGTTGGTTCCTTTCGGGATTGCGCTGGGAAGAATCACCAGGTCCGCAAAGCGCACATAGCGCGGATCCTGGGGGTCGATCATCGGCTCTGGGGTTGGGGGCAGTTCGGACTCGGGTTCGGGCGCAGGTTCAACCCGCGGGGCGCGGATCCAGGTGTGGGCATGGCCCCGCGGCCGTTTTCGTCCGAGGTACGGTGGTAGTGACATCGAACCTCCTTCATTGAGCGAGGGCGAGGCAAGGCTCGGGGGGAGTGATCATCTGACTCACCTGGATCGCCACTCTCGGGCCCCGCGGCCTGGCAAGCTGGCGGATCCGCTCGCAGGTCACCAGGGCTTGGGAATACCGGCGAGACGACCAGATCCGCCTACGCTCAACGGCCTGGGTGATATTGCCGGGGTTAACGGCGGCGATCATCTCGACCGTCCAGTAGTCAAGCCAAGCGTGGACTGCGGCCGCGGTCGCAAGCTCGAGGGCAGGTGATGGGTCGGGGCCCGCAAGCTGAGTACGGAGCAAAGCGAGTTTCGCCTTGAGCTCATCCCTTGTCTCGGCGCTCTGGCCGGCCAGCGCGAACACATAGGAGGCTTGCACCATTTCGGCCAGCTCGTAAGTCGCCGTCGCCGCGGCCTGGGTCTGGATCTGCGTTGCCATGGTTCGTCTCCGTCTCCAGTGATGGCGCCTCAGGCGGTGATAGCCGGCGGCCTCGAGCCCTGCCTTGACCAGGGCGTCAACCTTCATGCCCGCTCGTCTCGCGGCAAGGAATTCCTGCCTCTCAGTTAGCTCGAGCTCCCGGGCCTGATCGCGTTGCCGGCGGGCCTGGTCGAGAACCTCGACGTCGACGACCTCCGCCAGCATGGCCACTTCGCCGTTGCCGACGTATCGGTGGCCAGATGAATAGTAGTAACCTTTCGACCAGTATCCCACGCGCAATGCCCCCCCAGCCCCCCGCCTGTTTTCTAGCGGTCAGAACGCGATGCGCCACTTTGCTAGGTTACGATGAAATTCGGGGCTTGATTCGCGTGCACAAGCGATTTCTCCAGAAATGTGCCCGGGGGCAGGGCGCACGGCGATTCACATGCGCTAGTGTACATGTCTGAGAGTTATGTTGCATCAAACGTTAGCTGGGGGGCATGGCGGGGCTCGACCAACCTTCCCAAAACTAGTTAGTTTTGGGAAAGTTATCCGCTATTTGCTCGGGAAATGCCGTAAAATAGGGATAGAGCGTTCCACGTAATCGGGAAGGTTATGGTCCTTCCACAACTGTAAATAGGAAAGAGATCAACCCATGGCGAAGAAAGCAACCGGCCCACCGCGCCGCAAGAAGAACACGGATTACCGCGGTCGGGAGCATCTGGACGAAATGGAAGTCGACGAACTCCGTAAGGCAGCCGCCAAGCTGGGCCGACACGGGGAGCGTGACAGTACGATGATCCTGATAGCCTTTCACCATGCCCTGCGCTGCTCTGAATTGGTCCGCCTGCGCTGGGATCGAGTTTACCTTGAGAAGGAAGATATCTGGATTGTCCGATGCAAGGGGAGCAAGTCTGGGATGCATCCGCTCTACCCCGATGATCTCAAGGCGTTGCGCAAGCTCGGTCCGGACAAGAAAGGATGGGTGTTCAAATCAGAATCCAAGTTGGAACCCGGGGCGGTGTCGGAATCAGGCTTTCAAAAGATCGTCGCTCGAGCCGGTGAACTCGCCGGGTTTGACTTCCCTGTTCATCCACATATGTTACGTCATGCGTGTGGCTACTGGATGCACAAGGAAGGGCATGACATCCGGACCATCCAGGAGTGGATGGGCCACGTCAGCATCCAGAACACGCAGCTGTATACGGCTCTCGATACTGACCACTTCCGGCGAGTGGGGATCGGCAAGAAAAAGGGAGCATCATGAGGCCTGGTCGCGAACGCAAATCGCCGGAATACACGAATGGTCAACGACGCGACGTCCGATGAAATGAGAAAAGGGACAAGGTGGCGTTGCCTGCGTCCCTCCCGACCCTTCGGCGTCGAAAGGACTCTTTGATGGCGCGCAGCAAACGACCGATCGTCGATGACGCGATAACCCCGGCGACCCAACGACTCAATGTTCAGATCGAATCCACCGCATACGAACGACTCGTGATCCATTGCCTCAAGAGCAAAAAAGCTCCCGGTGAAATGGTGACCGAGCTCATCAATGCGAACCTCCGTCAATGGCGACTTCAGGCAAACGACACCGTGCGAGTCGGTGGTAAGCATCGGCTCGATTCTGACGCGCAGGCAAACGACACCGCGGCCGCCTGACTCCTCGATGGCGAGATGTGCCGGTCGTCGTGATCCTAGCGTACCTCTTCCAGGGATCGGAGTCCTTCGGGGCAGGGCAGGGGGGGAGTTCCGCCGCGGTCGGGGCCCTGGACGCACTTGATCGTTTGATCAATGTCTATGCATGTGACAACGATTGTCGGAGGCGGCCTGGTCGACCAGCTCGCCAATGATGCGCACCGGACATGTGGCGGGGCCCGGGCAAGCGGGTGACTCTGACCCCTGCCCGACCATGTTGCCAGCGAGCGCCCGGAAGCGAGATGGATGGGCACGCGGTGGCTGCCGCGCTTTCTGAAGCTGGCGGGCCAGCTCCAACTATCCTGGCGAAGTGTGACGGAGTCACGCAAAAAGGTCCGGGCCGCCCCGCGCACACCCTGTCGCCGGCTCGGCGGGCGATGGCTCCATTGGGCCCGAGGCGGGAGTTTCCTGTACATGCGTAGAGAAACCGGTCAAGTGGTCAAGTGGTCAAGTTGTATTTTGGGAACCTCACCGGCGCTCTTGCGCCTCATCTCGCACGTGCGAGAAACCCAACTTGACCACTTGACCAGTTCCCTGTTTTAGAGGAAATGAACTTGACCAGTGGAACTTGACCAGTGGTTTTGGAACTTGACCAGAACCCCCCTAACTTGACCAGTGGAGTTGCATGGTTGCTCCCATGGCTCAGAAGGGCGCGTGGGTCTCCTCCTCACTGTCAGGGCGGTTGTCGACCAGTCGCCAGTAAGACCGGTTGTTCTGGGAAGAGTCCTTGAAAATGTCCACCCGCTTGCCGTTTTGCGGATAGGCCAGCAATGGCAGGTCGACGTCAGCAGCTCGCCTCAAGGTCCGGGCTTTCGTCCAATAGCCGTTTTCGTCCTTGATGCCCATCGGATGGGGCTTCACACTGTCGAAGGCTTCGGCGCAGTCGTTGTAAATATGGAAAGCTTGCACGGGCAACCCGTCTTTGAGCCGGTCGTACAACCACTCGGCCATTTGCTGGCGGATTTTGGACTGCGGCCCTGGTCTCTTTTTGCCAACCACGGAAACGACGTCCTGCGCGTCCACGTCAACCGTCGCTGGCTCGAACTCGGCGACGGCGACAATGAGCGTTTCCCCGTCCGCTGTTTTGACCTCTTTTTCTATCAGCTTGAACGCCAGGGACTCGAGTCCGCCGGGCGCATAGTTGCAAGGACCTGGCATGAAGAACTTGCGGTCATGATCTTCCGGATCTCTGGCGATGAAATGAATGGCACGGGCAAGGTTCGTGTAGGCGATCGAATCGAGCACGCGGTTCGCGATAGGCTTGGTCGGGTCGATCGACTTGCCCAGGTGGGTGACCCCAATGATCGAGATCCCGAACTCAACGGCCATGGCGATGAACGGTCCAAGGATGGCCCGTACCTCGGAGTTCTTGCGGTCGTTGACGCCGCGGCCGATGTACGATGGCAACGGATCGATGAACATCACCAGCGGGTCCTTGACGCGCCGAAAGACCTCCCGCCAATAGATCAGGTCCCCGAGCTCGGCGAACGCGACCAGCGGTTCCTTGCCATCGTCGGCCGGGATCTTGTACCGAGCCTCAAGGACGGTGATCATGTCGAGATCCGCACCCAGCGCCTCGAGGCGAGGCCGGACGGCCCGCTCGGCGTCATCTTCGGCCGACAGGTAGAGGACGTGTCCACGCTTCGCGCAGCCGCTCCCATCCCACCATTCCCCGCCAGTCGAGAACAACGCACCGAGCGCCATCGTGAATTGCGACTTGCCTTGCTTGCCCTCACCAGCAATCAGCGTGTAAGCCAGGCTTGGGATGCGATCGGGCATCAGCCATTCGGTGCGCTTCGGCGTGATGCTCGAAGCCAGCTTCATGCCCATGTCTTCGTTGGAAAGACGGGTCCAATTGATCCGCCCTTTTTCATCGTAGGCGGCCGCGGCGGTCGCCGGTTGAACCTCCTCAAGTTGCTTCGTATGGCGTTCAAGGATCTGGGCGGCCGTGAACTGGCGAGATAAGGCATCACGGGCCAAGTTATCTGCGGCCTGTTGGAGCAGGCGACAGTCCGCATCCTCCTTGACGTACGCGGCATGCTCCAGGGTTAACTTCGCGTGGGGGAGCAAGCCGACGATCTGGGCCAAATAGTTGTCCCCGCCCATCACCTCGAATTGCTGTCGCCGCTCCAGCTCGGTGGCAACGATGTCGCAATTCCAGCACTTGCCATGGCTGTGAAGTTCCACCATGACTTCGAAAATCGCCCGGTGCCGATCGCTGTAGAAATGATGGGCGCAGAGCTTGACAGAGTTGAGTACGCCGGCCATCTGCTCGGGTTCGAGTAGGAGGCCCCCAAGCACACCACTCTCATGCTGAGGGTTATAACGCGGAAGGCGGTCGTCCAACGCCTGGGAGGCAGGATGACCGTTCCGACTTGACCGCGAGGATTGTGCACGCCATGCAGTGCTCATGGGGCAGTTCCTGGCGCCTGCCGATGCGAACACAGCATCAACGCCGGCGCCCCTTGATCAGTCCGGGAAGCATCGCAGCCAGGCGGGAGACGGTAGCGGCTACTGAAACTGGCATCCTTGCCCATGATCATGCCCCCGAGGCTTTTAATTCCTTGTTCGCTCTCCGCACTGCTCTTGCGGCCTCTTGCTTCGTCCGGTTGGCGATAGGCGCCCGGTCCGGACGCGGAGACTTCGTTTCGCTGGCGGCCGTGATCGCCTTGATGAACCGGTCAACGGCCTCAATGGAAGTGCAACGGCGTGGCCCCGCCAGAACCGTCTCGAGGCGAACGCCAAGCTTCCCACGCCGGGCATAGAGCCCGACGGTGATCTTGTGGACCGATCCGCCGTCCCGCCCGGGGAACAACTTGGCGGCCTCATCCAAACCAATCAGCCGTTCCGACTGAATGTCGATAGACATTAAAAAACCCTCGTAAATACCGGCGGTTCATCCGCTACATCGAGGGTATGAAACCATACACACGAGATTCCAGGGCAAACCGAAACGCACATGCTTCCGAATAATTATCAGGCGTTTCGCTAGCGTTCACTTATATGATGGCGGTTTCAGCCTTGTTCGTGAAGAGACTCGGCGTACGACTTGCGAGATGGCTTGATCGCTTCGGAGGGGGCGCCATCCTTTGGCCCCGGCCATCTCATTCACCATACGTTTGATCTGTTTCCTCGATTTACCCATGCGGCTTTGATCATAGATAAAAGCGTCTCGGTCTTCGTATTCATCCTCTCGGGCGATATCCTTGATCGCCTCTGAGAAAACCAGTTGCGCCGATTCAAGCACATCAATGAATGCTTGTCCCAGTATCAGGGTCCGGAGCTCGTACTCATTCACGCCCGGGCGCCATCGCCATGGCTTCATCAACTCGGCTGCAACTTGGCCAAGCCTGAAAAGCGCCTGGCGGACTGAGGGCGGCCAACCACATGGCTCCCTCTCCAGCGCGTCACCATCCGCCGTAACCCAATACTTCCCGGTGGCGATTCCGTAGATCACGTCCAGGTCGTTACTTAAGAACAGGTGAACCCGTGCAGGGTCTTCATTCCAAGGCTCGCGAATGAGCTCGAGCACGCTGGCGATGTGGTCGTGAAGTAACTGAATGTCCCATCGATCGGGGATGCGTCCATCGTCTGACATGACGGGGCCCTTTGCTCCGGGCCGGTCCGAGAGAGATCGCAGCGGCAAAGGATTCGCCGGATCTCTCCCGGTCCGCTTGGCTCGCTGGTTTCGAACCCATCGAGCCGTCCCGTGGCACCAAGTATACGCAATCTCAACCGACTTCGGCCGCGATGCGGAGCGCCGCGTCCAGGTTTCGCTCGGCGTAGGTTTCGGTCATGTGGACGCTGGAATGACCCAGGATGACCTGGGCGGCGTCCAAGCTGGCTTGCTGGCGAATCCGGGTCGCTCCGGAATGCCGCAACTGGTTCGGTGACCAAGGCTCGACTCGGGCCTTGTCGCAAGCCCTATCGATCATGTGGTTGTAGGCACCAACCGCGATGGCATGGCCCCGGTTATTGCGGAAGACGAATTGATCCGGGTCATCGGGAAGCCAGGGTGCGAGCAAGAGCCTGGCACGCGGGCCAATCGGGATGATCCGATCCTTCCCCTTGTGCATGGTCTTGTGCAGGCGCGGGCGATAGATCCACACGGCTTGCGACTGGTCAATCTCTCGCGGCCGCATGGTGACCAGCTCCCCGGGCCTGCATGCCAAGAGCAACTGAATCTTGACCATCGCCCGGTACTGGACTTCAAGGTGTGGCAACGTGGCGTCAATCGTGTCCTGATCGACGGGTAGAACCGGATCGGTCTCGGGTGCCTCACATCGCCCCTTGGCGAGTGACTTGACGGCCTCAAGGCCATGCGCCACGTCAGGCGGTATCAGCTCGTTCTCGACTCCGAAGCGAAAGATCCGGCCGACGATGCCAACGTACCGGTTGCAGTTGACCCGGGACAATCCGCCGTCGACGAACCGCTGCCGGACGTTCTTCAACTTGAGTGGGGAGAACTCCCGGGCGGGTAAGCTGGCGTAGGCTTCCCTGAGAGTCTTGATTGCACGCTTGACGTTGTTCATCTCGGTTGTCGGCTTGCCGTCCTTGACGTAGTAGCCTTCCGCCCATCGAAGGTACTGGATGCAGACTTCCACAACCGTGATGTCGTTGCTTGATTCCGACTCGCGGGTCGGAACCGGTTCTCCCTGTATCCACGCGGTGATGAGCCGCTCGTAACGCAACCTGCTCTCGGGAGTGCCATGCACACCCAGGTAGCGGTCCTTGCGATCGATCGTGACGACCGCTTGGCCGGATGCTTTGTGGAGACGGTAGGACGGGGGGCGGGTAGAATTGCAGCTTGCCATGTGTGACCTCCCAAACAGGTCATGCATCGGTGAGAGTGGCGTCCGGGCCTGAATCCCGGACGTCACTCGCCTCACTCTACCGAATGGCTGTCCACCATGTCAACGGTAGTCTGACTACCGGACGCTTTTGGACGCATGCGTCGCAAGTTATTTAGGAGAAAGTACTTTGGGAGATTCAACGCCCAACGTCACGATGCAGCACGGGCATCGGCCGGCGACCTCGGCCCAGGTTCCCGCAACGTTGGTTCCCGAAACCGGCTGGCATTTCCTTCACCTCTTCTACCGGATCGATCGGGTGCGGCTACGCGCCTTCACCGATCAGGATCGGCGAGACGGGCGCGATGAGCTGACCACGATGCTGCTGGCAAGAAGCCCGGGCGCCCTGGAGCAACTGCAATGCTTTGCAATCCCGGGGCACAAGGCAGATTTCGGCGTGATGACGGCGGGCCCCGACCTGAAGACGATTCACGCGGTCCAGATGGCCCTGCAAAGCTCGATTCTGGGCCCGGCCCTCGTGCCTGCCTATTCTTTTTACTCGATCACCGAGGTCTCGGAATACGTGCCCGATGGCGAGGAATACGCACAGATCCTCCGCGACCGCGAAAAGATGGATCCTGAGAGCAGCCTCTACAAGGCCAAGGTCGCCTCCTACACGGAACGGCTGGGGCCGATGAATCGCCAGCGGCTCCAGCCCGATTTTCCGGACTGGCCCTGCCTCTGCTTTTATCCGATGAGCAAGATGCGCCAGGGCGACCAGAACTGGTATCTGCTGCCTTTCGATGTGCGGTCGGAGCTGATGGCCCAGCATGGCCGCAGCGGGATGAAGTTCGCCGGTCGTGTGAGCCAGGTCATCACCGCCTCGACGGGACTGGACAACTGGGAATGGGGGGTGACGCTCTGGGCACGCAACCCTCTGTATCTCAAGGACATCGTCTACACGATGCGGTTCGATGAAAGCTCGGCCAGGTACGCACTCTTCGGCGACTTTTACTTTGGCTACATCCTTCCACCCGCCGAGCTCTTCGAGGTGCTGAGGCTGTGAATCCCCAGGCCGACCCGCCGCGGCAAGAATCCGTGAACCTGGTACTGGCCAGCACGTCGGTCTACCGCCGGGAACTCCTGGCGCGCCTGGGAATCCCGTTTCGCTGTGCGGCTCCCAGGTTCGACGAGGCTGCGCTGCCCAGGGACGGCAAGACACCGCGCACGGTCGCGGAGGCACTGGCCGAGGGCAAGGCGGCCAGCATCTCCGTGCTCGAGCGGGGCGCCACGGTCATCGGCTGCGACCAGCTTGTCGCGTTGGAGGGGCGGGTCCTGGGCAAGCCCGGGTCGCTCGAGCGGGCGATCGAACAGCTTCAGGCTCTCGCGGAACGCACCCACGAGCTGATCACCGCGCTCGTGGTACTGCGTGACGAGCAGTCATTCCGCCATACCGACGTCACCCGACTGCGCATGCGTCCGCTGACACGTCGTGAGATCGAGCGCTACGTGGAGCACGATCGGCCGGTCGACTGCGCGGGCAGCTACAAGCTCGAGCAGCGGGGAATCGTGCTGTTCGAGAGCATCCAGACCGAGGACCACACGGCGATCACGGGTCTTCCGCTGATCCGCCTGACCAGCTTTTTGCGCACACTTGGGCATGCCGTGCCGTAGGCTGATCCTGGAGGGCGATCGAGCCGCGGGAGACAGTCACTCAGGCCTGGTCGTCGCCAGGCTCACTGCCCCGGGCTCGCAGACCCATGACCCGCTCGATGGCGCGGACAAGCTTTTCCATCGCGAAGGGCTTGCGGATGTAGTCGCGAACACCCAGCATCTCGGCATAGGCGCGGTGGCGGCTTCCTTCGTTGCCGGTGATCATGATGGTGGGTATGAGGCCGCCCGGGCGGCTTTTGAGCTTCTCGAGCACAAGGAAGCCGCTCTTCTTGGGCATCATCATGTCGAGGATGAGGAGGTCCGGGTTCTCACGCTCTGCAACCATCAAACCCGAGTTGCCATCCCGAGCGACAAGGATGCGATAGCCCTTGTTCTCCAGAACTGTGCGCATCGATTCCACGATCTCGTGATCGTCATCGACCAGGAGGATGGTTCGTTGTTGAGGAGGCATCTTATGGATTCCCTGAGGCTGCGGTGCGCAACGGACGTGCTGGCAGCTTACCAAATTCCGATCATAACCCGCCGACCTGGCGTGGGCAAGGGGGCCCTACGCGCGTTAACCTACATAACTGATGAGAACGGTTGTTTATGGAAATGAACTGAAATCGCGACAGATTACCAAACGTGCTTGCCCCCTTCCACCATGCACCGGCAAGCTGCATAATCAAGCGTGAGGCTTCGGCATCGGTCAGATTGGGGGCATGGGATGACGGCGGGCCGGGCGAGCGCGAACGGGGATTCCGGGGGCAGACCAGAAAGGAATGGGGCGCGATGAGACCTTGGATCGAATGGTCGGCGGGCATCGGCCTCGCCGCTGCTTGCGTGATGTTCACAGGCTGTGGAGGGGACGGCGTTCCCGACCCCGGTTCGGACAGTGCAGCGGCCGCCGATTCGGCTCCTGACACCGGGGAACCGCCTGCCCCGGCTCCGCCGGCGGCTCCTGCCGGCGGTGGCAAGGCCGCGCCCTCGGTTGCACAGAACAAGAGCCAGGCTCCCTCCGCGCCTAAGGAAGACGCCGACGCCGACGACAAGAAAGACGCGGCGCAAGCCTCGGGTGAGAACTCTCCCGCGGCGAAATCAGAAGGGGGCTCCGCGACGGCCGAGATGCTGGCGATGGCGACTGGCGGTCAGACGGGGTCTGGCGGTTCGCAACCGCCCGCAGGCGGCGGGGCCGCACCTGGTCAGACCCCACAACCCGGAGGCGGCGCCCAGGCGCCTGGTCCACCAGGTGGGATGGGAGGCTATGCCGAGGCGATGCGGGCACAGGCAGGTGGACAGGCGAATCAAGCGGGTGCGATGGCCGAGTCGATGCGGGCACGGGCCGGTGGGGGAGGACAAGGCGGTTATCCTGGTGGGTACACGCCGGCAGGCTCTGCTGGCGCGGGAGCTCAAGGGCCAGGCGGGCTAGCGCAGGATAACGGACCAGCCGATACTCGTTCGCCCCAGGGAGCCGTGCGTGCCTTCTTGAACGCCCTCCAGGCCAAGGACCGAGACCGCCTGGCCGAAGCCACGGCGCTGCGAGCACAGACGGAAGCAAGTACCGACAAGACCAAAGAGCTATTCGGCAAGATCGTGGACATGAGTATCTCGGACGCCGAGATCGATGACCTGGCCAAGAAGCTGCAAGGATTCCGTCTCTCCGGAGAAAACGCCCCCAAGAGCACGGGCCGGCTGGGGATCTACATCGACAAACCGACCCAAGAGGGGAGCGTGCTTCGCGTCACCCTGACCGTGCGCAAGGAAAAGAAGGGGTGGGGCGTCATGGACATGAGCAGCAATCCGATCGAGTTCAGGCCCATGGGCATCATGAGCCCGCGGAGGAAACCGTCAGGCAGGGGTGGTCCCTGAGCCTTCCGCTCCAACCAGTTCGCGGTTCCCACGCAGGTCTGGTTGCTCCGCGTGAGCAGGCCCACGCTCGATTTCCACGGCGCCGGAGAGGTGCAAAGAGGGCCGAAGCCGGGCCGACTAACATCGTTTGTGTCCGTATTGGCTGAGCCGGGACACTTTGAAGAAAGCTCCTCTGTAAAAAATTCCACGCGGCCAAGAGAAAAATGGCCCCGAGCGATTTTTTTCTCAAGTTTTCGACTTGAATAGCCGGGTCAGCCCGAGTTCCGACGCCGTTACCGGACTTTGGTACGGAGAATGCTTACTCCGCTGGTGTTCAACTGGCAGAGCGATGTTCCTTCTGCTCTCGCCTTCACCTCTTCGTTCTTCCCACACAGGAACCAAGGAAGGAGCCTGTCTGGTCATGTTCACAACCAAGCTCGATCTGTGCGCGGTTCTCGAGGTGCTTGTGGTTTTCTTCCAGGTGTGCGGGATCATGGGCCTTTGCCTGAGCCGGCTCATGCCTCGATCGGCATGGTCGTATCGGGGAAAGATCGGGTTCGTCGTCGCGCTCTTCGGGCTTGGCATCGCCGGCGCGCTTTGCGGCCGGCACGACTCGGAGTTTGCCCTCTTCGCCGGCGGTACCATGACAGTCTTGCTCATCGGCATGACCATAGGCGGAAGCACGATCGACGCGACCGAACCGGCCCCCACCTACATGGGAACCGAGGCGGCTTAGCTCGTCGATATTTTATTTGTTGACGTAAGTGTCACTAGCAATTGAAGCTGAAACATTCGGGGCCAATCGGCCCCGATTTTTTTGTCCCGCCATTTGACGACCTCCAAAACACGCGCCATAGTTTTCGCGACGTTATCGACACAGCGGACTGGCGCGTCCTGCCCCTTCAACCTGCCGCACTTCTCATCTCGCCGGTCCCAGCGTCGTGTTTCGCCAGCGCTAGCAGACCCGAAAGGATCACTCCTGCGGTTCCTGCCGCGCATAGCGAGACACGCATCTACCGTCACGACGGACCATACTCCGGCCCGAACGACGCGTCCCGCTCGCCGTTCGCCATTGAGGACGAGTCGGATTCATGCGGGAGAAGGAATAACCCATGATGGTTGGACTGAAACGGATTTCAACCGTGGTCGGTCTTCTGGCCGTGACGGCCTCGGCAACATTTGGCCAGGGGACCGTGGCCAATCCGAACCAGATGACGGCCGACTCGGTGGCCAGCGCCCTGCGCATGAGCCGAACTTTGTCCGGTTCGCGGATCGAGATCGAAGCTCAGGGTGGACTGGTGACGCTGACGGGTCAGCTTGCCACCCCGGCGCTCAAGGCCGAGGCAGTGGCGCGAGCCCGCAATGTGGCTGGCGTCCAGGGCGTGATGGACCGGCTCCAGGTCGCGGATCGGACCATTCGTCCCGCCCAGTACCAGCCGCAGTTGGCACTCGGTCACGGCCACGGCGGTTACACGGCGGGAACCACGTTCTCTGACGGTATCGCGCCTGGTGCTATCGGCGGGGCCGGAGGCCCGATGGGCGGTCCAGGTGCTGGTGGTTTCGTGAACGACGGCGGTCCGCTTCCTGAAGGACCGGCAGGCGGGGCCGGAGGCGGGGCCGGCGCGATGCCTGGCAATCCGAACTATGCCTGGCCCAGCTATGCTCCTTATCCCAATTTCTCCGCGGTCGGCTACCCGACGGCCTATCCCTGGCAGGCCTGGCCGAATATCGGACCCTTCTACCCCTATCCCGAGGTGCCGCTCGACTGGCGAGCCGTGACACTACGGTGGGATGACGGCATCTGGTGGCTCGACTTCAAGAAGCACTATACCCGGCCGTTCTTCGTTCCCTATCCGTTCGGAATCGCCGCCTACTGAGCCGTCGGTTGTCCGAGACGCATCAATCGAAGCGGCGGATCCTACCATGGGGATGCCGCGAACAGCCGGCCGGGATTTCCCGGCCGGCTGTTCGCGTTCCGGAAAAGGCCGGTTGTGGCGTTCTTTTCGGTGTTCGGAGCTTGCTCACAGGCTGGTGAGTGATCAAACTTAGTTGTGAATCGACGTAGGACCGTCGAGGAGATCGAGCTGGATGCCCCGCCAAAGGAGGTGACGCGGTGAGCAAAACGCGGATCGCGAGCATTTCGGGCCTTCGGGGCCTGGTGGGCCGAGGCCTGGATCCTGTGGTCATGGTCGAGTTCGCCGCGGCCTACGCCAGCCAGTGCGAGCCGGGTGCCATCGTCCTCAGCCACGATGGGCGTATCTCATCGACAGTATTCTTCCCTGCCGTCCTTGCGGGAGTGACCGCGACCGGACGGGACGCACTGGTCGCCGGCGCGACCTCGACGCCAACCGTGGGAATCCTGGTCCGCGAGCGTAACGCGGTCGGGGGCATCCAGATCTCGGCCTCGCATAACCCGCCGCAGTATAATGGTTTGAAGTTTTTTCAGCCGCGTGGCATGGTACTCAGCCCGGAGCAGGGACGGGCCGTGCTCGACCGCTGGCAGCGCAAGGATTTCTCCTGGGCGAGCTGGGATTCGCTAGGCAAGACCCGCCCGATCGAAGACCCCGACGAAGTTCATCTGGCGCGAGTGCTCGAGATCGTCGATGTCGAGGCCATTCGCCGCCGGGAGTACGTGGTCGCTCTGGACGCCTGCCATGGCTCCGGGGGGCGGCTCGCGGTCAGACTGCTTCGCGCCTTGGGGTGCAGGCCCGTCGTCCTCGGGGGTGAGCCCGACGGCCATTACGACCACCTGCCTGAGCCGACCGAGAAGAACTTGCGGTCGTTCTCAGCGCTGGTGCCGGCAGTCGGCGCCGCTGTCGGGTTTGCTCAGGATCCCGACGCCGACCGGCTGGCCATCGTCGACGAGTCAGGGCATTACATCGGTGAAGAGCTGACTCTCGCCCTGGCGGCGCTCCGCCGGCTTGACCAGATCCAGGGTCCGGTCGTACTGAACCTTTCGACCTCGAATGTGACCGCAGAGCTGGCTCGCAGGTTCGGCTGTCCGGTCGTGCGGACGCCGGTTGGCGAGATCAACGTGGTGCAGGGCATGTTGGGCGAGAATGCCGTCCTGGGCGGGGAAGGCAATGGAGGCGTGATCGACCCCAGGGTCGGTCTGGTGCGCGACAGCTTCGTGGCCATGGCACTGGTGCTCGACCTGCTGGCCAGTTCAGAGCGGCCCTTGTCGCGCTGGGTCGAGACCCTGCCTCGGTTTGTGATGATCAAGGATCAGTATCCGCTGGGGCCGGGATGCGCGGGCCCCAAGGAGACCGCCGCACTATGGGAGAGGATCGCCCATGCCTATCCCGACGCGAGGTCGGACCGCCGCGACGGCTTGCGGCTTGACTGGGACGATCGCTGGGTGCATGTACGTTCCAGCAATACCGAGCCGATCGTGCGGGTCATCGCCGAGGCGCCAGAGGCTGCGATCGCGCGCAACTTGGCCGACCAGATCGGCCGCTGGGTGAGCGGGACCAGGGACACACAGCGATGAGCGAGAACGAATGGCCGAGCTTCGAGCGGGCCCCTGCCGTGGCATTCGTCGATGTGGACGGTACGCTACTGGCTGAAACAACCACTTTTCTCTTCGCGCGGATCCTCCTTCGCCGGGGCCTGATCCGCCGGTCTTTCCTGCTTCGCGCCCTGTATCACGGTCTTCAGCATCGCCTCGGCCGCCTTGACTATGGCCGGCTGATCGCCTTCGGACTGAAAAACATCTCGCGGATCCCCGTGGTCGAGCTGGAGCGGATCGCCTACGAAAATTTTACCGAGTATGTGCGGCCGCGGCTCTACGACGGTGTGGTCGACCACTTCAACGGGCTGAGGCGCAGAGGAACCCCGATCGTTCTGGTCTCTTCCTCCCCGGGCCTGGTGATTGAACCTCTGAGCCTCTATCTAGGATGCACCGCCACCTTGACGACACCGGTCGTGATCGAACGCAACCGGATGATTGGGATGGGCAAGGGACCGGCATGTTATGGCGAAGGCAAGCTTTACTGGGCCGAACAGTGGGCCGAAGAGCATGGTTTGTCGATGCTCGAGGCTGTTGGTTATGCCGATAACTGGAGTGATCGAGCCTTGCTGCAGCGCGTCGGCCACGCCATCGTGGTACACCCCAAAGGCCGATTGCTTCGTCTGGCGCGGGAACGGGGATGGGACATAGTCCGGCCGCGCCAGCCGCCCCGCTCCCCTGGACGCCGTCGATGGCCCTCGAAGCGTAAGACATAAAGTCAACTGATCGGACGACTTGGGGAAATTCGTCGACAGTGCGTTCAACTCCCGTTGATTTTTGGCGAGGATTTGTTAGACAATTGCCTATTGAATAGAGGCATTCTTTAGGGAACTCAGGGCACGTTGCAACTGCCAGCAATCACCATGATGGATGATTCTTCGAAAGAAATGGACCCGGACTCCCCGGAACAGCCAGTGAGCCCTCGCGGCGTGGTATCGCGGACGCGTCGAGCAGGGCCCGCGGCGATGGCGCTCGTGATCGGGCTGGCCGCCCTCACTGCGCAGGCGTCGGAGTCGGATCTTGTTCGCGATATCCAGCGCTATTGCACCGTGTGCTGGCGCAACGCGAGGCTCGATCCCACACTGTGGGATGACTGCACGCAGGAAGTCTGTTGCCGTCTCCTCACCAAGGCACGGGCCGGCGAGCTCGAGCTCGCCCAGGTTCTGGCCGATGACACTCCAGAGCGGCGCGAACTGGTTCGGGCCATTGACATGGTCCGCAAGCGGGTACAGCGAACAAAACGGCACCAGGCCATCGACTCGACGTCGATCGCGGGCACAGACCACGACTCAAGGCATCGTGACCGACTGGAACTCGGAGAGATCCTGGAAGCGGCGCGGAGGGCGGTCCTTTCACCCCGCCAGGATCGCATTGTCGAACTCTGGATGCGAGGCTGGGCCGTGCCCGAGATCGGGGCCGAACTGGCAATGCCGGTCAATCGCGTGAGCGACGAGAAGTACAAGGCTCTGCGAAAGTTGGAGCACTACCTTCGCAATCGCTGCGAGGAACTTGGAATTGGTCCGGTGGCCGTATCCGCGCTCGCCGAGCGCGAGACGGCCTGAACCTGGTCGAGCCCGTCTTTACTTCAGGAGCGAAGGCGGGCGGGTCAACCCGCCCAGAAGCCTGGCGCTGTCGCTTGTTGACTGACGCCGTCACGTCGTTGCCTTGAGGGCTTCGAGCACGGCGCCGGAGTGCCCTTCGACTTTAACCTTGGGAAAGATCTGGCGGACCACGCCTCTGGCATCGATGACGAAGGTGGTTCGCTCAACACCCATGTATTTCTTGCCGTACATGCTCTTCTCTTTCCAGACGCCGAAAGCCGCACAGACCTTTTTCTCGGTATCGGCCAGGAGCGTGAACGGCAACCCGTGCTTCTTGATGAACTTGCCGTGGGACTCGACGCCATCGGGACTGACACCGATCACCCTCGCGCCGGCCTTCTCGTAGTCCGCGAACGCGTCGCGAAAGGCACAGGCTTGCTTGGTGCAGCCTGAAGTGTCGTCCTTGGGGTAGAAGTAGAGAACTACCGGTGAACCTTTCAGCTTGGAAAGGGTCACTTTCTTGCCCTGCTGATCGAGCAGAGTGAAGTCGGGGGCAGGCTTGCCAGCTTCCACCATGACTGTTGCTCCTTGGGATTGAGAGAAGAGTGCGACACCGTGGTTGAGGCCAATACCGTTGAATTAGCTATAACACTCTTGGCCGAAGCAACTTCGGGCTCCCTCTCCCGCAACGGGAGAGGGCGAAATAACCAACTGCTTGCTATGACTTTACGGCTAATTCAATGGTATAGGTTCTAGACCCAGTGGTCATTGCCGGAAAGACGAATCCCTCTTTCTTGAGATCGATGAACCGGCTCGGCAGCGGCTGTTATCGGGATCGATCGCGAGGCCTGTTCATGGGACGGTCGGTAACGTTTGATCACACGGCTGATCTTGGCCTGAGGATTTACGCGACTGATCTTGCCGATCTCTTTCGCACAGCCGCCGAGGCTCTCTTCGACGTCATCGTGACCAATCGAGATCAGGTCGAGCCGCTGGAAAGTGAGCAGTTCCATCTCGCCGCGGATTCAACCGACGCGTTGCTGCTCGATTGGCTGAACGAGCTGATCTTCCGCTGCGAGACCGGGCACGTCGTCTTCGGCCGCTTCGACGTCAGCGTCGATCCCGACGGCCGCTCTCTGACGGCACGAGTTCATGGCGAGCCGATCGACCCCCAGCGGCATGGCCTGGACCATGAAGTCAAGGCGGCCACTCATCATGGGGTACGACTCGTTCATGATCAAGATGGCTGGGTGGCCGAGTTGATCCTGGATATCTGAGTGGGGCGGGGTCCAGATCAATTCCGAAGTCGTCGCGGGGCAACTTCTCAATATGTCCGGGGGCCCCAGGCGATTTGGTGCCCAAGCGTGGCACTGGCGACAGATCGGCGAGCGACGTCGTTACTATCGGATCTTCGTGCCGATTCCCACCGCCTGGATTTCCGGTGTGGCACATATCGTGGCGCGGCCGCTACTACCGGACCATTCCGCAAGACTTGCACGACCCGCAGATTCAGCGGGTGGATTCTATCTCAATCCTAATCCTAATCCTGATCCTGATCTTGATCCTGATCCCGGTCTCCTTCCCCCCGCTTCTCTCGTCCTCTTCTTGTTCCTACAAGACTTGAGTGGAGCGGAAGGAGCTACCGATCTTTTACAACGAGCCGACAAAGAGCTAAAAGCACCGCCGCCACTGAGAGGATCGGCGATGGTGGCGCGACCCACCAGACCGCAAATCTTTGCAGTAAACTGAACTGCGCCAGCTTGCCACGACCGCAGGGCCGCGCCGGCGCGCGCCTGTTCCAGCAACCGGATCTGGAGAACCACTGG
>JBEKTN010000088.1:0-24253 GCA_049516015.1 Isosphaeraceae bacterium
CAGAAGAGCGAAATGGCCGTCAGGGCGGATCGGCTTGCCGATGGCCACAAGTCTTTCATACCCAAGCGATTAGGTTGCGTCCCATGACCTTGTTCAACCCCGTTTTTAATTTCCTGACGCCTAAAGGCGCAAAACGATGAAAAACGCGGGCTGATGAGGGACTGACTACAGCCGACGAAGCCCCATTGTGAACCGGCCGCGGCCGTTCACGCCCACGCTGGGGATGATTCTATTGAAACCCAACTCTTGAACGAAACCGCTTCGCGGTGGGAAAATCACAGTCACTCGGCGAGCCTGCGTCCGACTTCCTTTGCACCATTAAAGCAAACCGCGTGCCGTTCCCCGCGGCTTCGTTCAAGAGCCTGTACCCGAAAGGCCGCAACGGCTTGCGGTGAAGCCATCGTCTGCGTGCGCTGGCCCTTCGGGTACAGGCTTCTTCCTTTTTCCTACCAAACGCGCGTACAGTACCGGTGAGGTGTTGGCCTTGTACAGGCGGGTTCGTGCGGTGGTCGTTTGACCCGCCATACTCTCCGACCGCGGGGCTCAGTAACCGATCTGCGTTGACCCGCGTTCATCGGCGGCTCGATGTCTTTCCGCCTCGGGCCAGGATTGCTCGTGACGACGAGACGAGCACGACTGTTCCGCTTGACCGTTAAGGGTGTTCGCGCTAAGATCCGGCCCGCGGGTCGGGGTTTACGGTCAATCACTTTCGGCCAAGTTCGAGCCCCCGTCGCCCGGCTCATGGAGGAGCGACGGCAATGCGAGACCACAACAAGGCATTCTGCCGCCTTGTGGCCGAGACCTTCGACTGTCCGGCCCCGGTGTATGAATTCGGCTCGTTCCAGGTCGAGGGGCAGGAAGGTTACGCCAATCTCCGGGGGATGTTCCCGGGCAAGGTCTATGTCGGCTGCGACATGCGGCCAGGACCGGGCGTGGACCGGGTCGAGGACGTCTCGGCCATCAACCTGCCGGATGGCTCCGCGGGAACCGTCCTCTGCATCGAGACGTTCGAGCATGTCTTTGAAGTGCGGAGAGCGTTTGACGAGGTCTTCCGCATCCTCAAGCCGGGCGGGGTATTCGTGATCACGGCTCCGCTCAATTTCCGGATCCACGGCTATCCGGACGACTACTGGCGGCTCACGCCCAACTGCTTGCGGCGGCTGATGGCTCCTTACGCAGCGCGGGTGGCGGGATCTCAGGGCCACCCCTCGTTCCCGCACTCGGTCATGGCCGTGGGCATCAAGACGCCCGCGCCGGCGGACGTTGCGCTGCGGGCCGGCAAGTTCGTCGCGGCCTATCACGACTGGTTGCGGCAGGCCCGCTCGAGCCTGCCGGTCGGTGTCAAGCTGCGCCGCGCCCTGGGCCAGGTTTACCGGTCGAAGGGCGAGCGGTTCCAGATCGCCAATTACTACACGGCCGATTTCTCGATCGCCATCGATGACCGGCTGGCCCAGGCAGGCTGAGCAGTGGCCCGCTGAGCGGGTAGGACCGGGCCGCCGGGCGCGCGATGAGACTGGAAAGGGGCGGATGCATGCGGAAAACGATCGATCGTCTCGTGGTCCTCGGGCTGGACGGCGCCACCTGGACCGTGCTCGACCCGATGCGTAAGCGGGGCCTGATGCCGAACCTCGACGCGCTGCTCAAAGGTGCCGCGTACGGGACCCTGACGTCGATCATTCCCCCGGTGACGACGGCCGCGTGGACGACGATGATGACCGGCTGCAACCCGCCGCGGCATGGCGTGTTCGACCACCGCTATTACGATGCGGCCGCGGGGAGAATGAAGGTCAATCATGCGGGCCGGATCCGCGTTCCCACACTCTGGCAGCAGCTCGCCG
Source organism: Isosphaeraceae bacterium (assembly GCA_049516015.1). Lineage (GTDB taxonomy): Bacteria > Planctomycetota > Planctomycetia > Isosphaerales > Isosphaeraceae > Aquisphaera. The sequence goes on from JBEKTN010000088.1 coordinate 1,839, forward strand.
ACGCCGGCCGGACCATCGCCTGCCTGAACCTGCCCGGTCTTTTTCCTCCTCCCAGCCTCAAGGGCGTGGTCGTCTCGGGGATGGACGCCCCGCACCTCGAGGGTGCCTTGCAAGCCTGTCCCGAATTCGGGGCCCGGCTCAAGACCGAGGTCCCGGCGTACTCGCTGCGCTATTTCTGGAAGCACGCCCCACACTCGCTCGAGGAGCTGACAACCAACGCCCGCCTGACCGTCGAGAGCTTTCGCGGCCGTGCCGAGGGTGGGCTGCTGGCCGACCGCCATGCTCCCGACTGGTCGGTACTCATGGTTCAGTTCCAGAACCTGGACCCGTTTCAGCATCGGGTCTGGCGCTACCTGAACGTCGATGAGACCGGGATCGACGAACCGGCATGGAACACCGCGGCGGCCGAGGTGATCCGGGGTCTGGACGCGGCCATCGGCCTCTTGTGCGAGCTGGCCGATCGCCGCGGCGCGGCGGTCATGGCCCTCAGCGACCACGGTTTCGGCCCCTGTTTGGGACGGATCGACGTCAACCGCATCCTGGTCGACGCGGGGGTCGTCCGGCTGCCCGATTGGGCCGGCAACCTGCGCCGGCGGATGAAGCAGGCTCGCGACCGGCTGCGCGTCTGGAACGCCAAGCGGGGCGACCCGACCGCGCGCTCGGCCTCGTTCGACCAGTCGATCTCCGCGCAGTTCCCGTTCGACTGGAAACGGACTCTGGCCTTTGCCCCTCATCAAGACACCGCGGCCATGGTTTACGTGAACTCGGCGGCTCGCCAGGGACTCACTCGCCATACCGCTCCACTGTTCACTCCCCGGCAGATCGACGACGCCTGCCAGGCCGCGGCTCAGGCGCTCGGCGAGGCCCGCCATCCCGAGACAGGCCGGCCCCTTTTCCCCCAGATCATCCCCACCGCCCTTGCCTATCATCTTGACCCGGCTCGCGAAGGATACCCCGATCTCATCGCGCTGCCCGACGATCCCTACTGGGTTCGCACGCGGCTCACCGGTAATGGCTGCTGGGTCATGGCGGACCCGAACCTCCCCGGCACCCATCGCCCCGAAGGCATCGTCGCCCTCGCCGGCGCGGGGCTCGCCCCGGGCCGCTCGCTCAAGGCCCGGCTGATCGACGCCACTCCCACGATCCTGAACTTGCTTGGCCTGCCGATTCCGGCCCACGTCGAGGGTCGACCGATCACCGGGGAGCCGACCACGGCCGACTCGAAGAACACGTTCACCCCGACTCGCCACGACCCGCCGGAAGTCGCCCTTGAAGGTCCGCACCGGCGGCAGTTTGAGTACACTGCCGAGGAACAGGCGATCCTCGAACAGCGACTGGCGGACCTGGGCTACCTTGAGTGAGCCGGCAATCGCGGCTTGTTTCAGAACTCACCACGAAAGCTCGCGCTGGCGGTCAGCAATCTTTTCGGCAGCCATCATGCGTTCTCGACTCGGGAGCCCGCCGCCGGTCTGCTTCATCATCGAAACTTGACAAATCTTCGCTTTATATTTAAAACAATGAGATAACCGCACGGAAATCTGCGGCTTGTTACTGGAAGCATCGTCAAGAAACCACGTCGATGAAGACAGAGACCCACCATGAGAAGCCACTCGAAAGCTCGAATTCCGCTCTTTCTGGCGCTCGATCTGGAATGACGACCTCGACCTCCGCGGCTGCACGAACCATCGCGATTGGTGACATTCACGGCTGCCTCATGGCCCTGAATGCGATTCTGGACGCGATCGATCCCCAGCCTGACGACGTCATCGTCACGCTCGGCGATTACGTTGACCGCGGTCCGGACAGCCGGGGTGTCCTGGAACGACTGATCGCCTTTGCCGGTCAGTGCTGGCTGGTTCCGATCCTGGGCAACCACGACGACATGCTTCTCCAGGCCCGGTACAGTCCTAATCCCACGGCCTTCCTCGTCATGGGCGGCCTGGCGACCCTGGCTTCCTATGGCGCCTCCTCGCCGCCGGACATGAGCCTGATCCCCGACGAGCACTTTGCGTTTCTCGAGACTTGCGTTGATTACCACGAGACCGAGACCCACATCTTCCTTCATGCGACCTACCTGTCGCACCTGCCGATGAGCCAGCAACCGAACCTGGCGCTTCGTTGGGAGTCGCTGCGCGATTGCATTCCAGACCCCCATCATTCCGGCAAAACCGTAATCGTCGGCCATACTTCACAGGAGAGCGGCGAGATTCTCGACCTCGGCCACGTCAAGTGCATCGACACCCGCTGCCACGGCGGAGGATGGCTGACGGCGCTCGACGTGCACACCGGCCAGGTCTGGCAGGCGGACCGGGAGGGGCGGCTACGCAGTTGCACTTGAACCGCAATAGCCGGTCCGAGAGCTCGATCGTCAGATCAGGTCTAACCGGCGCCGGGGACTGTGGGCGCGGCTGCACGCGGAGCAGACGCCGGTGATCAGGAAGCGGTGGCCGGAGGGGCGGAAGTCGTGGGCCCGGCTGACGGCATCGCGGATCTTGCGGATCTCGTCGTTGCGAAACTCGACAACCCGATTGCAAACGGTGCAATGCATGTGATCGTGAGCCGGATAGCCGTAGTCGTGCTCGTACGCGGTGCGATTGGTCAGGCGAAGCTCGCGAAGCAAGCCAGCCTCAACAAGTAGCCGCAACGTGCGATAGACGGTTGCCCTGCTGATCGCATGACCAGAATCATGCACATCGCGGACCAGTTCATCCGCATCGAAGTGCTTGTGAGTATCGAAGATCTGGCGGACGAGGACGCGCCTGGGCTCGGTCAGCTTCTCGCCGCGGATCTCCAGAAACTCCCGAAATTTCGCCTCGGGGGTCTCGGAAACGGAAAGTGGTGCCAGTTGATCGGCTGCGCCGGTGTCGGCCACGAGAGCATTCCCCAGACCAGTCATCGTCCTGGCGACAGGCTGCCAGGGCCGGGTCGTTTTCAAGAATGATTCTTCATTCTAGCGGGATCGCCTCTGATGATCCAGAGACGCGGAGACAGGCTTCCCGATGCAGCGACAGGGGTCATCTGAAGAGCAGTTTCCCAGGGAGTGAAGCGCGAGATAAGGACTCGGGTAAAGGAGCGGTGGTTGAACTCATTTTCCTGTTTTTCGGGTGTCCGCGAGGAGTCTTGCAAACTCTGGGGTATGCTTCAAAGGCGCGAGGTCGGGATCTTCCGCGATGCGGTCGAGGAGAAGACCGGCCTCCTTGGCGCGCTGCAAGTAAATCAGAGCGAGCGATGTACACCTCGGCCGGCTCTTGCTGCGCGACAGGAGCGACATGGCACAGGCGGCATTATAAAGCCGCTGAGGTGTGGGAACGCGGAGGATCCGCTCCACATCCGACTCGGCGCCCTGGTCGTCCATCCGAGCTCGGATCAGGGCACGGAGCTGAAGAGCATCCCCGAAGTCCGGGTCGATCGCCAGCGCCCGCTCGACCTGAGCCAGCGCGGCGCGTTGATTCTGGGTCCTGACGAGATGCGCCCTTCCCAGGTAGGCTCTGGCACACTTCGGGTCCAGTTCGAGGGCTCGGCTGAAGTCAGCGGCGGCACCGGTCTGATCCCTGCCCAGCCGAGAGAACCCACGTGCCACGACCAGTGTGGGATCGCTGGGGCTGGACCGGATGGCCTCGGAAAACGAGGTCTCCGCGTCGGCGTGACGTCCTACGCGGGCCAGCGCCTCAGCGTGCGAGGCCAGTACCGCCGGGGCTCGAACGTTCAAGGCGATGGCTCGCTCGAGATCGACCAAGGCTTGCTCGGGATGGCCAAGCTCGAGGAGGGCGAGGCCGCGATCCACCCACGCCTCCGCGAACTGGTCATCGAGTTCGAGTGCACGATCGTAAGCGGCCGCCGCTTCGGTGAGCCGACCGCTTCTGGAAAGGGCCAATCCGCGGTTAAGGTACGGCCAGGCGAGCTGGGGAACCAGGATTGTGCAGACTCCAAAGTCGGCTGCCGCGTCGGAGTGCCTCCCCTGATCACTGTGGCAGATTCCAAGTGCAAACCAGGTCCAGAATTGCCGCGGGTTGAGAGCCACGGCGCGGCTCAACCAGACTTCGGCAGGATCGGGTTGATGCAGAGCCAGCAGGAATGTTCCGAGAAGATAATGGTCTCGTGCGGAACGGGGGGGCATTTGCCCCGCCCGGCTGCGGTCTCGCGCGGCATCATCGTCGCGTCCCAGCGCCGAGAGCAGACGCGCTCGGTCGTGATAAAACGCGGCCGGCAACTGGGGGGCAATCGCGCGGGCCTGCTCGAGTCGCTGGATGCCCCCTTCATAAACCTGGCGATGATTCGACCCGGGTTCGCTCTGCTCGATCAGAGCGACCCGGGCACGAACCTCCAGCAAGATCAATTCCGCGAGATCGCTCCGCAGGGCAGCTTGTTCGGTTCCCGACAGATTTTCGAAGTCCGGAGCCGAAGGCAGGAACTCCCCCTCGACGTCGAGGTAGGGAATCATGGTCGACCGTGCCAGTTGGAGGCCTCGGATCAGGTGATCTCTCGACCCATCGTGAACGGTGTTCAGGAGCAGTTGAGATTTCTCGAAGTTCTCGTGGAATCTCAAGTAATTCAGACTTGCCCGGGCTCTTCTGGCATTTCTCAAGACGAACCAGCTTGAGAAGCAAACCAGGGCCACGGAAAGAATCGCCACAATGGCCATCGTTGTCGTGCTCATGAGAGACGGATGGCGCCGTCGCCACTTGGCGGCCCGCTCCACGAGCGATGGTTCCCGCGCATGCTTGAGGGGGTAGTTCGACAGATGCCGCTCGATGTCTTCCTGAAGCTGATAAGCGTCCTGGTAGCGTCGTGCCGGATCGGGTTCCAGGCAGTGTCGAATCATTGATTCGACGGCAGGGCTCACGGCCTTGTTCCAGCAGCGAACGGGGGGGCAGGGCGCTTTTCGGCTGGCGATCAGACCGGCGACGATCGCATCGGCTGGGCCCTTCGTGACTTCGAGAGGGCGTCGCCGCGTCAGGAGCTCAAAGAGGATGATTCCCAGCGAGTAAATGTCGCTTCGTCCGTCTACCGTCCGCGCCTCACTTTGAAACGCATCGAGCTGCTCAGGCGACATGTACAGGGCCGTTCCCCCGAAGCTGGCCAGGCTGGTCCCTTGCTTCAGGTCCATGGAGAGATTGAGATCCAGAAGCATCGGCTGACCTTCGTCGGTGAGCAGGATGTTCGCCGGCTTGAGATCCAGATGCAAGATCTTCCGCTCATGGGCATGAGCCAATCCGCTCGCCAGCCGGGAACCGATCCACAACACGGCCTGGACGTAGGTGAGTCCTTTCAGATACTTCAGAGTCTCGTCGGAAAGAGGAGGCTGCGGCCGCTCTGATTCTCCGGGTATGTCGTTCTGGCCGGGTTCACCAGACGGCGGATCACCCCCGTGCTCTGATCGAGTCGTCAACCGAGTTTGTTGCTCCAGCCTGTTGTCGATCAGCGAAGTGATCAAGCCGAGTCCGGTTTCCGGCAGCATGACCTGGCTTTTGAGATGATCGCTGACATCTTGGAGCGTCGTCGTCCCAAAAAAAGGCATGCAGACGACCTGAAGCGACCGAGCCGAGTGTATCGAGTAAATTGGCACGATGTTGGTGTGCTGGAGCTGGGCCAGCAATCGTGGCTCCTCGTCTCGCCGGGCTGAGATCTTGAGCACGACGAGGCGATCTGCCAGATCTCCTTGTCGAGCCAGGTAGACAGTCCCAAAAGCGCCTCTTCCGAGAATCTCGAGCAAGTGAAATCCCAGGAAATCAGAGCCAACCCGAGGCTGACTCGCCGCCTCCTGGGTGGTGCGGACGGCTGCCAGGCGATCAGGCGGTTCGTTCGGGATGAGAGCGCCGGTTGGACCACTGCCTTCGGAAACCGACGCGCTCCGATCTTGCGGGATCACCGGCTGAGCGTGTCCTTCATTTCGACAGGATGGGATCGGCTCGGCTTGGCCGGGGCGAACGGCGGGTTCCCCTGCTCGAGCAGTCGCTTTTTCCCGTGTCTCTGTGCTGGTCATGGCCCGGAATCCTTGGGAGATGAGGTCGCGAAGCAGGAGCGGGCTGCTTCCCATTGGAGTCATTGTTCAGAACGAGCGTGGCCTCCGGAGAACGGTCTGCAGATCATGTGATCCGGCTCGAGTATGTGACCCTATCAAGAGAGACATGTTGAGCCGGTCCCATCCCGTGCCCGGGGTTGGAATCCGAGCGATTCTTTCTCGTTCCGGGTGCCTCCGGGACTTCCACCACCGCGCGTAGTGCCAGCAGACCTGCGCGATCGCCGCCACGGACAGGACCACGACGTGAGGTGAGAGCAGGTTGGTCCATGAACTCGCCCGGTCCGGCTCATCCGTACTGACCTCCTGGTTTGGTTGCGATCCGATTCCGGGCTGGCGGGGGCCAAGCCCGGGGATCAAGTCTGTGACGCGGATGCTGGTATCTTTGGGCATGGGTCGTTCTCCGAACCAGGATCCGGCCCAGCTCAGAAAGAACTCCCTTTGCTGGAGGGCCCATCGCCGCAATCCCTCAGCGGTCGCGGTTCCCCCGCGCAGATCGAAATTGATCATGGTTGCCTGGGCTGGAGGACTTGCCACTGCGTTCTCGACATTTCCACCGGTCGAACTGGCAGATTCCCAGAAAAATCTCGCGGGACCAGCCGGGAAGGCCTTGAGTGACTGACCACGCACCGCCCCCTGGAAGCTCCCCAGCTCGGTGCCGGGGACAGCCTCCTGCCGCGAAGTCTCGGAGCCATAGGCTGCGACGGAAGGGCGCCCGACCAGACCGGGTCCCAGGCCCGAGTAAGAGGTCGTGGCGGCCGGTGTATCTGTGATCGGGATACCTCCCAAGGCCTGGGAATCGCCACGAATCGGGCCGGCCGGGGAACCAGCAAGGGAATCGGAAAATGTGATCAGCCGCAGCGATAGCGCGGGGCCTTGACCGACACCGTTTGCCAGGACGATCTCTGTCTCGTCCGATGAGAGACGGATAAACAATTGGACCTGAACAGGACCACCCGTCGGAGCCTCGAATTGGATCGAATAGACCCCGGGTGAGAGGAGTGTGTCGTTCGTTCCCGTGGGCGAGAGCGGTCGGTCCAAGGCCGGGCCGGTGATCTGAACGGATGGCGGATCGCCGCTGGATTGTTCCTGAAAGATATACTGACCCGGCGCAGTCACCACGACTCTGTAGGTGATCGACTGCCCCGGGGACATGCTCACGTCGATCGGGATACCGGCGGCCGCGGCAGCGGGCAGCAGCGCGCCGAGATCGAGCGGACTTGGCTCACCTTGCCGCCCCGCCACGTCAAACTGTCCCAGGACTCCTGAAGGCTGTCCGGCGGCGACAGGCGATAAACCAGCAAGGTCAGTCAATCCCCCCTGCTCCGGCAACTTGACCAGGTAGTGACCAGGCGGCAAGGACGTGTCGAAAAGATAAGAGATCGTGGCATCGGATTCCGAGTAATTCGAGACCTGCACCGGCCAGTTCTGGCCTGCCTGGTCGACGACCTCGATCGCGTTGCTGAGCGAGGATTCCCGATCGCCGAACTGGCCGGGCACGGCGATGGGTCGGGAGAATGCCAGGGTAAAACCGGTCGGCGCGGAATCAGCAGGATCGGCGTGGTCAAGCGTAAGCCCCAGGACAGTCGGCGGGGTGTCCACGGGATCGGCGACCACGTAGAGCGTGAAGGGACCGCCGTTCTGAGTCTGTGTGACTGAGCCGGGCGATCCGGTCACGGGGTCGTATCCACCCGGCAAGCCGGGCAGGTTTCCCACGCCGGAGACTCCAACGTAGTAGGTTCCCGGTTGGAGACCGGCAAAGAGGTAAGGATCTTCCGGAGCATCCGGGATCCCCACATTGTCGCTGGCGATGAGCCGGCCCTGGTCGTCGAACAAGGCCAGTGCCGTATCCAGCGTTCCCCCGTCCCCCTGGGCGGTCACTTCCAGGCCGAGGCGCCAGAAATGGCCCGGATCGAGCTGGATCCGATACAGCGAGACGGCCTGGGAAGGAGTCTGAAAGTCGAGCGTACCGGGGACTTCCTCCGGGGTCGACCCGGGATTCGCAAGATCAACCGCGTCGGCCAGACGGACCCCGGCGACAGCCACATCGAACTGGCCCACGACAAGATTGGTGGAGCCGTTGGTGAGGCAGTTCCCATCGAGATCCGTGATGGCCGATCTGCCCAGGATCCACACCTGGTAGTGGCCCGGTGCAAGTGTCTCGGTGAGGGAGGCGGAGAGCCGTGTCGCCGATTGGTCCACGGTCAGCGAAGCAGGGCTCGTGTATGAGGTCGGGTTGCCGTCGGCGTCTGTCTGGACGACCACGACATCATTGTCCACGGTGTCGGGAAAGATCGGACGATTGAATTCGAGGAGGAGCGACGTTGGGGAAGCGGTGAGCACCGCGTTTGGGGCCGGGTCGATGAGGCCGACAGACAAGGGGCCCTGCTCCGTCTGCGGACCGACGTCCGCCGTCGTGCTCTCAAGAGGAGCAGACGGCGGAGCATCGCCCGGGCTTCCATCACCCGAAAGGGCGATGCGGCCTTCCAGCGAGTCAAACCGCGGGAAATGCCTCGTCCTGGCGTGACGCGCGGAGCACGGGGTATCAAACATCGGAGTGGCTCCCGAACCGGTCTCGGGGCGATGCGCGGTGCGAGGGAAACCGGTCGGTCGGCGCGTCGCGGATCGATTGGAGCCACCCTCCCCAGCAAGGACTTAACGTGGTCCGGGCGCCTTCGGCATTCTGGCGCGAGCGTTCTGGAGAACGCACCGGCACGTGAGCCCTCAGATCTGGGGGTTGAAGCTCCAGCCGTCCAGCGCGCGATCGACGGTCTCGTAATGCATCGCCTCGGTCCTCCGGTTCTTGGGCAGGGTCAGAGTCGGTAAGAACGCATTGTGGTCGTTGTCGTCAGAGAAGAAACCCAGTGTCGTTATCACGTTCTGGCTGGTTTGATCGGGTCCGAAAGTGGGGAGGCAAGCGGTGATGCGATGGTGCGGCCGCCTCACGGGAGTCCAGGGCGCAAGGTTCTTGGCAGTTCCCCTGTCCAGTTGGCGTTCGGCGCTCTCGTTGACCATCATGGGGTCGCCCAGACCTGTGACACTGCCCACCGTGATGACTTCACCAGCACTCCCGAGGCCAGGTACGACTTTGCCGTCGCTACTCTCGCTCATCGTGCCGCCACCCTTGTCCGGCGCTTGGGCCACGGTGGTGTTGGGCGACGGGATCGGGGGCTGGGTGTGCGAGCCGAAATTCACCTGGAGTCCATAGGAGCCGAAGCCCGAAGCCCCCGTCGTCGAGCCCTGGCACCGGATATCGTAAACCTGGCCGGGAGACACATTCTTGATCGCGACCGTGACCGTGTCGCCCAGGTTGGAGGAAATCTGTTGCGCGAGAATCGTGTTTCCCGCCGAGTTGAAGACGGCGAGGCTCGGGGACAGCAGGCTGAGGCCGGTGGACTGCATCCGGACGACCATCGTCCCGGTCGTCGAGGCGGGAACAGTGATCTTGTACCACTCGATATCGTTGGTGCCGATCGTGACGGGCGGGGTCAAGTCCAGCCCCGAAATCGTGAGCTGCCCGTTGGTGCCGATGTAGGAGGAGATGTCAGCGGCCGAGCGGGGCGAATCGTTGGAGGCATTGACGTTGAAAACGTCCGGCTGGCGGGCATTGTAGATCGATCGGATGCCACTGATGTCATCGGCGTCCACGGCCTGCTTGGTGGTGATGTAGGCCGGGTACATGGCCGCCGCGGTGTCGGTACTGTGACCCATGCCGAGCGCATGCCCGAGTTCGTGGATGGCAACCGTCATCAGGTCATAATTCGTTCCGTTGATCTGCCACGACTGCGCGGTGTTGAAGAAGATGTCGCCGGCGTCGGTTCCGCCGTTCGCCGGGGGGGGAAGGTAAGCAAACGCCAGGATGCTGCTCGACATGGCATAGCCGCCGATCCGGATGTCGCCGAAGCGAGGGTCGTCCTCCTGGTTGCCGGAAACACCCAGGGGTGATCCATTGTCGGAGACCAGCGAGAAGTTGACATTGGCCACTTTCTCCCAGACCGCCGCCGCATCGACGATTTGCGCTTCCCAGGCCGCGGTGGGGAAGTGCGCGTTGAGCGTTGCCTGAAGATTGCTGGGAACGCCCCCGATGCTCGTGCCGTCGGGCATGAAGCTGATAGTGACCAGGTTGGGTTTGGCCCACTGGTTTCCCGTGGTTGCATAAAGCAGGAACCGATCTTCTAGTTCCTCCAAGCGGGGACGGACGGCTTTCGATTTCGACCCTGGTGCGCGATGAAAGAGACGGCTTCGTACTCTATCACCAGTCATGGTGAGCTCCCTTCAACGGACTCCTGGAAAAGAATGGGCACTGAGAATGATCATTCAACGATCATCAGCGAGGCCCCGTTGCCTCTACGCCAATGCGATTGCTGCTCGGCGATGTCACTGCTCGATCCAGTTTCACCTCCCGATCTCTTGAGAAAAGTTACCGTTGTGACGACGCGATTCGGCAGGGCTCGACGGGCTGCCCACGCCAGCGTAGCAAGGCTTCGTCGCCGTGACCTCGAGCGGCGGCGGTTCGTTCTTCACTTCGCGATGATCAAGAGCGCTCGTTTTGGCCACCCTTCGAATGGCCTCCTCAAGATTGCGAAGGTCGATGGGTTTGGTGAGGTGCTCGGCGAAGCCGGCCTGGAGGCTCATGGCCACATCGTCGGCTGCGCCGAACCCGCTCAAGGCGATTCCCGGTGTGGGTCGCCTGATCGTAAGCTCGCGCATCAGATCCAGCCCGCTCCCATCGGGCAGTTCGATATCGCTGATGACCAGATCGTAGGTGTTCGCTTCAGCCAGTTTTCTCGCGGTGCGGAAGTTGTACGCCGGGTTGACCTGGTGGCCGCGCTGTTGGAGCAAGGAGGCCACGTAGTTCAGGGTGTCGCGGTTATCATCGATCAGGAGAATGGTGAGTCCTTGTGCTCCGGAAGTGCCTTTGAGACTGGCTCGTGGGCCGTCGCTCGTGACGATGTTCGAGCAAGGGCCGGAGAGGGTCATGAACTCGATGGTCAGCGTCGCGCCGCGGTTTTCGCCGGCGCTGGAGGCGGTCAGGCGACCGCCGTGCGCTTCGATGACTGAGCGGCTGATCGCCAGTCCCAGACCCAATCCACCATGGCGCCGCTGCTGTTCGGGGGCTTTTTGTTCAAACGCATTGAAGATTCGGGGCAGGCGATCGGCATCGATTCCGATGCCGGTGTCGGACACCTCTGCCAGGAGATGAATGTCTCCCCCTTCCTGCCCTGAGGAATTCCAGGTTCGGATCGTGATGATCCCACCGGGGGGCGTGAACTTCGCGGCGTTCTTGATGAGATTCCAGAAGACCTGCTGCAACCGGGCGGGATCACCGCTCACGCAGTGCCCGGATGCAGACAACTGGAGATTGAGCACGAGTTGAGAGTCCGTGATCTCGGCACGGCAGACCTCGGCCGCGTGCTGGATCACTCGATGGACGTCGACGCACGCGAGCGACAAGGTCAATCGCCCCGTCGTGACGCGAGTGATATCGAGCAGATCGTCGATCAATCGGGCCTCCAGCTTGGCGTTGCGGTGGATCATCGCGAGGGTGGATCGGACTTCCGCTCTTACATCGCCCTGTTCCAGAAGATCGGAAGTGGCGAGCAAGATGGGGGTGAGCGGTGTCCGCAGTTCGTGGCTCAAGATGGCCAGAAACTGATCCTTGGCGCGGCTCGCTGCCTCCGCGACTTCCTTTGCGGCGCGCAACTCCTCAGCATATCCTCGGCGTTCGGTGATGTCGCGGAATGCGACGACAACCCCTCTGCTTCCACCGATCGGATGCTGAAGCGCACGGGCGTTAGCCAGCAACCACCTGACCCTTTCCGATCCGGGTGATCGGACGATGAGTTCGAGATTGTCGACTTGTTCCCCGTGAAGAGCCAGGGTCGAGGGTCTTCTGCTCATCGAGATCGTACCGGGTGTCTCCTCGGGATTCGCGATCTGGAGAATCTCGAGGTCCAGCCACTGTGCGAGGGTCAGTGAGTCGTGGCCGATTCCAAACAGAGCGCGAGCCGCGGCGTTGAAAGTCAGGGGCTTTCCATCACCCTCGGCGACAATAACGGCGTCCCCGATGCTGTCCAGAATCGACTGCAAGAGCAGGGACTGCTGCTGAAGAACTCCCTGTGCCTGGATTCGCTCGTCCATCTCTGCGTGTAACGCATCGTTGGTTGCGGCGAGTTCCGCGGTTCGATCTCGGACGCGAGCTTCCAGGTCGTCGCGTGCCTGGCGAAGCGACTCCTCAGCTCGCCTCCTCTCGGTCATGTCTCGAATGACGGCCGCGAATCCGAGCAGACTCCCCGAGGAGCTACGCATCGGGGACACGCCAACATGAGCCCAGAGCCGGGTATCATCCTTCCGTCGACGCCAACCCTCGGCCTCGAATGTCCCTTCTGTCTTGCTCAGCTCGATGTGGCGCTCGGGAACCCGGAGGAGGATGTCCGCGGGAACGTAGAACGCCGCATGGTTCCGTCCCAATATTTCCTCGGCCCGATAACCGAGAATTCTCTCTGCTCCGACGTTCCAGCTCGCAACCCTCCCCTCGGGAGTGAGCATGACGATGGCGTATTCACCGATGCTCTCGACCATCAAGCGTAACCGTTCATGGCTCTGACTCGATGATTCAATCAACAAATGCAGGATCGACTCTTCGGCTGGGCTGAGGCCGGACGTTGAGGGGGGGAGATCCCCTGAGGAGGATCGATCATTCAGATCCTTGTAGAGCTGAATCAGCAGCCAGTTGATGAGCAGACCTTCCAAGCACCAGATGAGAAGCCAGGTCCACTTGAGAGCGCCAGACGAGGAGGACATGAGGACAGAGGGTAGGACGACGGTGTTCGCGGTCACCGCGACCGTCGCGACCAGTAGCAGGCCGGTGTGGCGGATTCGCCAGCCAATGCCGAGGGCCACGATCAGGCAGAAGAGAAGAACGGTGTTACTGGTTCCCAGCAACGACACGAAGAGTAAGGCGAGTGCGATGGAGGTCACGGCAATTCCGGCTCGAGTCGGCAACGTCGAGCGATCGCCCTCGGAGGTGCCATTGGCGGCCGTTGATCTCCAGCCGTCAAATGTGCCGCTCCGCGCGTCAGCCGGACACCGTACCTGCGGGGTTGAGAGACTTCGATGCGGTTCACACTCTGTCTTGCCGCAGTGATCCCGTGGGAGACCCATGGATTTCTCCCTTAAACATGCACAGTCATCCGGCTGGACTTGCGTCCTGGATTGCGGGTTTGATCGCGCGGGAACTGGCGAGCAAGTCTCGCCCAGCCGGAGGCCGGTCGAGTCCTAACGATCGTGCTTCCCGCTCTCAAGGCAGGCGGGCTAAACCTGGTAGGGCCAAGTATTTACGTTGAGATACTGGACTCAGGAATCATGTCGTGTGTGGTCCGGGATCTTCCAGGGCAATCGAGATTCTCTTCCTGGATGGGCGGAACCGGTCCTTCGATCGACGCCTTGTCTTCTTGTGTGAGTGCGCAGGAAACCCTCCCCCGCTATCTCAGCGCATGAAGCCCCGACCTCATCTGACGATGAATTGAGAGTGCCGGACGCGTGCAGCGTGGCACGGTGCTCACCCTTGACCGACATGGGGCATGCTCATCAGCGGCTGATCATCGGGGATGAACCTGATCTCGTTGCCGCGGCCGACTCCCTACCGCACCAGGCCAGTCGGGGTGGCGATTTCTTCCCTGACTCGGCCTGCACCTCGTAATTCTGTTTCCTTCCCGCCGGTGATGCGCCTCTTTCCCATCTTATGAGTCGTCTTCTAGCTTCGACCTAGAGGAATTGGCTGCGTAGCCAAACATGGCGGTCGACAATCGAACGTCGACCACGTCGAACGGTTGCCTTACCTGACCCGATAATCCATTCGAATACTATAATAAACCACATTCTCGGATAAGGCAACAGATACTTGGCCACTATTCTTAATTAGTGTATTAGCGAGATCGGTCTGTAAGGGAAGCCTCGTTCAGGTTCTGCCGGGCACCATGTCCCGCTTATTGTTTTCAACCGCCTTCAGAACCCGGAGGCACACGATGGATGGCTGGGCTTAGTTAATCGAGGCACCTCGATGCAGACAAGAGCTCAAGGTGTTCTTCATGCTACAGCCCGTGGCTTACCCTCCGGCTTCATCGATCGATGGCTCTCAGCCTCGTCCCACAAGCGGCATCTTGGTGGCAATGACCGTGAGGAAAAGGACATTGGCGTCCAGGGGGAGGCGCGCCATGTAAATCACCGCGCGCCACGTGGATGACGTCGATGGTTGGTTCGGGTGCGATCTCGCCACTGGCCTGGAGCACGCCTTCCTTCATGCGTGCGGTCATCTCGGTGCCGGCGTTGCCGATGTCGATCTGCCCGCAAGCGATGTCGTGCTTTCGTCCGTCCAGAGCCGTGGCTTTCGTGAGCCCGGTGATCGCGTGCTTCGTCGCCGTGTACGGTGCGGAATTTGGCCGGAGTGAATAGGCCGAGATCGATCCGTTGCTGATGCTCCGGCCGCCTGGCGGCTCCTGGTCCATCATGAGGCGGAAGGCTGCCTGAGTGCAGAGAAACGTACCAGTCAGGTTCACCTCCACAACCCGCAGCCACTGATCGAACGGGAGGTCTTCCAGCGAGACCGCCGGGGCGCCTGTGCCGGCGTTGTTGAAGAGCAGATCGAGGCGGCCGAAGGCGGCTCTCGTCGCAGCGAAGAGCGCGCTGACAGACGTCGGGTCGCTGATACCAGCCGGCACGACCAGCGATCTTGCCCCTGCTCGTGCGAGGGCGGCCGTCTGCTCAAGGGCCTCACGCCGCCGCCCGGCCAGCACGACCGAGTATCCCTCATCCAGCAGAGCAAGCGCAGTGGCCCTGCCGATCCCGGAGTCGGCCCCCTGACCATCGCAATCCTGTCGCCGGTTACCATGGTCAACGCGGAGTGATTGGCGTCAGGGTGATGACGCTGCCGGTGGACGAACCGGGACCCGGACCGGCGGAGGGGTCTGGCAGTGGCGGGGCGATCGCGGGCCCGTTGACCGGGCTTGTGGTCGAGGTCGAGGTCGAAATCGAGCGCGTGGCGGGCTGGAGGGACGTAGCAGCCGGGACCGGGGCCAACACCGGCGGGGAGCCGAGGGCGCCCGTGGCCGCGGTTGCGGCTGGCTGGCGGCTGAGCTTGGCCTGGAGGTTTTCCAGCGCGGTGTGCAAGTAGCGGATGCCGTTGTCGCAGCTTTGAGGATTGCCGGCGTACGAGAACGAGTGAGCCTGAAGGCGGCCCATCCGGCGCTCGAAGATGACGATATGAACGTACTCGATGAAATCGTTGGAGGGCGTGCCGCAGTGGCCTCGAACGCGCGACAGCTCACTATTCTGGGTCGCCTCGACAAGCGGCCGGAGTTCGGCAGCACTGAGCCGGTGGACTCCTTCCGAGTCGATCACGGTGCCGTCGGTGAAGACCTGCAGCAACATGCCGAACTGGCTGCCATCATTCGACCGGCCCAGGGCCATGCGGGTCAAGAGCGGGTCGGCGGTCGTGACCGCGCTGCTGACGCGCGGCCGCGGACTGAGCCGGGGCTGGCCATCCTGTGAGCGTGAAAGATCCGGGGTGGACGGCCCTTCCGACGAGACCGGTCCGACGGCCGGGGTCGGATTCGGTGTGCGGGACGCCGCACTGCCGGAAGGAAAGAACGAGCCCCCGGTACCGATGTCGCCGAAGGCTGACGAGGGTGCCTGGCTTCCCGGAAACCCGGACTGGCCCGCGCTGGTCGAGTTTGCCGATGACGTCGACGATGACGTCGACGATAATGATGATGATGACGAGCTTCCGCCCAGCCGGAACAGCCGGCCGAAGAAACTGGAATCGTCGGCCTGGGCTGATCCCGCGTGGAACGCAAGGACCAGCAATCCTGGCACCACGAGGGTGCCACCAACTCTCGAGAATACGCCGCGCATCGCCGACCTCCTTGCCGGTTCGCTTTGACTTGGTCCGGGGTTCCTCGGAACGGACGGTTTTCCCCCTCCGAGCACTCCTTGATCCCGGTTTCAGAACGAGACGACGCGGTAAACCTCCTCGACCGTCGTCGTACCGTCCAGAATCTTATCGACCGCGCTTTGCTTCAACGTTCGCATTCCCAGGTCAACCGCGACGCGGCGGAGGACGTCCTTGGGAATTTGTTGGAAGATGAGATCACGCAACTCCTCGCCCACCATCATGATCTCGAAGATGCCCGTGCGGCCCATGTAGCCGGTCTGGAAGCAGGCCGGGCAGCCCAGGCCGCGATGCAGCCGGAGGTCGCGATGCTCGTCCGGATCGAGTTCGAGACCGAGCAAGACTTTTTCATCGGCCGCGAAGGTGACCCGGCAATACGGGCAAACCTTGCGGACCAGGCGCTGTGACGCGATTGCCAGCAGGTTGAGCAATTCCGACGAGATCAGGTTGAGCTCGAGGATCGACTGCCGGAGGTCGCGCTGGTGCTCCAATCCATACTGCTGGGCCGAGTGAACCTGGTCGGAAGTGACGAGTCCGCGCTTGACCAAGGCCTGGACCAAGACCTCCTCGTCCGGGGTCAGAGTTATGGTCGCGATCGGGCTCGGAGCTGGATCCGCGACCGCCGGCCGATCCGCCGTGGATGTTGCAGGGGAATTGGAAGCGGTTGCGGGCAGCGGGTCCACGTCCTCGGCCTCCTCGGAGTGAGAATCGCCGGGCCCCAGGGGCCGAGGCGAGCTGAGGCCCGCGCGCCGAGAGCGTCTCAGTTTGCTGTGTATGGCTCGCGGAGATGACCATTCATGGTCCCAGGCACGATCGTATTCTTCTGCAAACCGGGGTCATTGCCAAGAAGGTCCCCCGCCGGGCGATCGTTTTCAAGGCGTCGCATGGCAGATGGCATCGTAATGGCAGATGGCATCGTAATGGCAGATGGCAGATGGCAGATGGCAGATGGCAGATGGCAGATGGCAGATGGCAGATGGCAGATGGCAGATGGCGGATGGCAGATGGCAGATGGCAGATGGCAGATGGCAGATGGCAGATGGCAGATGGCAGATGGCAGATGGCAGATGGCAATTGGTTCCCGGTCGGTGCTCACTCGCCACTCGCCACTCGCTACTTGCCACTCGCCACTCGCTACTTGCCACTCGCTACTTGCCACTTGCCACTCGCCACTCGCGATTGACAAAAAGTCAATTGGCCGGCGTCAGGGAAACCCAGAAGGGGTGCCCCGGCGCCGGCCAGATCGTTGTCTCGGTTTGGATCGCGTCGCTAGAACCAGCGGTCGGTCACCTGCCCATCATATCGTCCAGCATCCGGTCAAGAGCGAGTTCGAGCTTTTCAGGTGTTTCGTAACTTCCGGCTACGATCTGGCGACGAATCTCCTCCACTTTCTCGTGGCGGATCTCCGGCAACTGGCTGATGCCGTCGAGCATCTGTCCCAGGGGAGAGATCTCGACATGATCGCGCGGGGCGCCCGCATGTACAGTCTGACCGGCATCCACGCTGAATGCGGTCAGTCGCGGGTAAATGGGTTGAGGGCCTTGTGTTCCCCCTGCACCGAAAATTTCCATTGGGCCTCCCAAAATGGTGCTCTGACCGATGGCTCCACCCACGGCAGTTCCGGGTGTTGCTCGATTGACAATCCTCGGAGCCTACGCGAGATAGTGAGCCGGCTGACGACAGTCGGATCTCCTGACTCCGGTCTCCGTCCACGCCCTGACGTCCGGTTGTGGACGTCCCTGATTTGTTTATCGACGCGAGCTGCGTGGGAATTGAATCAAAACCCTGAAAATCTGCCGGCCAGCTCGGCGCCGAGTCCCTAGCGTCTTCGTCTAGTCGTATCGACTGGCCGTTTCAGTCCTTCGGCCAGGAGAGCCGAGGTCTGTCCAAGCCGTTCCGTCAGAGCCAGTGCCTTCTGCTGGAGTTGAAGGACTTCCTGCTGTTGTTCGGGTGTTTTCACCTGTGCTTGCACGCTCTCGAGTGTCTTGATGGCATCATTCAATTCCTGGGCTCCCTTGGTGAAGACCTGGGCAGTGTCGTAAACAGCCTGGACGCGCAGGTCGTCGTTCGAGGGCTTGTAGAATGGACTGAGGACGAACGGGTTGGTGTAGATCTTCTGGACGAGCTTGTTGCCCCAGTCGGTCGCATCGCGGACGTTGGTCACCGATCGCTCGATCTCGGCCCGGCTTCGGGCCACGATCTGAACGCCCTGTCCGGCGATGACGTCCGCCTGGTAAAGCACGCGATCGGCCCGGGCGCGGGTCATGTCCAGACCTTCGAGCAGTTTCTCCACCTTGACGCGGTCCTTGGCCACCACGTCGTTGAGCGAGAAGGTCAGGTCGCGAACCGAGGCGAGGCTCGAGCGGACGTTCTCGCGGTTCTCGCCCAAGATCAGGTCGGCCTGCTGGGTGATCGCCTCGAGCCGGGCCAGGGTGGCCTCGATCTTCGGAGCGCTGGCGCTGATCTTCCGCGACAGGTCCTCCACGTGGCCGATGGTCGATTCGACGGCGGGGCGGATGGCATCGCTCATGTCCTTCAGGTTGCCCGAGGTCTCCTGGAACGCCGTCAGCATCTGCCGCAGTCTGGGCGCGATCGAATCCACCGTCTGACGGACCTCGGTAATGGTGTGGCTCAAGTCGCTGCGCTCGACCGGCCCGAGCCCGACCTGCTCGATGATCGGGTCGAAGAACGAGCTCTCGACTCCCTGGATCGACTGGCCGGGCACAAGGGTCACGGCCGACTTGCCGGTCGCGACGATGTTCACGTGGCTCATTCCGCTAAGGCCCTGAGTGATGCTGACCTTGACGTCCTGGCGCATCTTCTTGACCAGATTGGCCGGCAAGGAAATGCGCACCCGCGCCCGGAGTGTGCCCTCCACCTCCACCAGATCCAGGTCGACGACATTTCCCGCGTCCAGGCCAGCCACGCGTACCGGGCTGCCGACCCGAATGCCCTGGCCGTCGCGGAAGACCACGTCGATGGTCTTCTGGGCCGCGAGGAAGCCGGGGCCATCACTGGCCAGGCTCATCAGGGCGAGCAATCCCGCCAGGGCCGCGATGACGACGAGCCCAACCGTCACGTCCCGTACTGAAGTTCGAGCACTCATTATGGGGTTCCCTCCCCGGGATGATCTTGCACGAGCCCGGTCCTCGATCAGGGCGTTGGCGGCTGGAGCAGCGAGGGCCCGTAAACCGGGACCGCGTGATACACCAGCATGAACCAGGTCATGTTCAGCAGCAGGATCGACATCATCGACAAGCAGGCAGCGCGCACGATGGGTGCCGCCAGGTCCGAGGGCGCAGTGCAATCTCCGGACGCCGTCCCGCCGGAGCTCTCGCCATCGGAGAGCCTGGCCGCGCGCAGCGCCTCGAAGCAGCAGATCGTCGCCGGCACAAGACCGAACAGAAGGCCCTTGACGATCATCCCGACGACGTCGCGAAACCAGATCATCCGGTAAAACATAAGAAAATACATGTCTGACGGCAGTCCCATGAGCGAGCGGGCGGCTTGCCAACCGACAACGGTTCCCACGGCGAACCCCCAGAGCGCAAGCAGCATCGAGGCCAGAGCCGTGGCCATCATTCGCGGCGCCGCCAGCCGGCCAGGTGCGGGAAGCTGCTGGGGCTCGTCACTCAGCGCACCCGGAGGGTTCGCAGCGGCGGAAAAACGAATTTCGGTCGCCGGGCCCGCGCTCGCCGCCGGGCCCTGACCCAAACCCAGGCGTCCCGAGATCAGACGGCAGGCAATCAAGCCCGAGACCGTGAGCCCGGTCATGAGCGTGGCCAGGTTCCGCAGTAGACCCACGCCGACGACCGCACCCGTGCCGTCGAGGAACGTGCTGCCGAAATAGGCCTGCATCGACAGGAACGAGCCCATGGCTACGTGCACCAGCCCGACCAGCGGCGCACCCATCAGCAGCAGCCACCACAACTCCTCCTTGAGCACCGTCCAGAAGCCAGGCAGGTCGTCGTCGCGGTGAAATGTGATCAACGAGACGGCGGCCGATATCATGAGCGCGGCCACGCCGCCCAGATAGGACAGCACGCCAATGACGCTCTTGCCCACCCAGCCGATGGGGGCGAGCCAGAACGGCAACCTCGGGGCTGTCATGCTGGTGCTCATGGCCATGGCCTGAGTTCTCCCTGGTTCACCGCCCTAGCGGCCCTGCGGCGAGGGCCTGGGCAAGCTCTTCCTCGGCTGCGCCGCCGCCGGGCCCCGCCCGGATGGCCCTCCCGCCAGCCACGATTGCCAGCGGCTGATCGCCCTGGAGCGTTCTTCGCCGCTGCCCCAGGGAAGGTAGCCAAAATCACGCCCGGTTCGCTGTTTCAGCTCCTCGTGAGCGGCCAGCCGGACCACCACGTCGGAGTCATTCAGCCGCTCGAGCAGGGCCGGAAGCACCACGGAATCGGGCTGTCCGTAACCCAGGCTCATGGCGCGAGCCCGTACCAGCGGAGCGGGGTGAGTGATCTTGCGGAAATTGCGCGGGCCCAGCCCGCATCCCGAAATGGAGGTCAGAATGGCAATCACGGCGAATGCTGCGGCCAACCGCTTCATCCTCACACTGCTCTTCCATGAACAGCCACTCGGTGAAGTTCGCCAGGCCCGGACCGTTCGTCCGATGCCGAAGCGGTTCTCGCGCCGACTCGGGGCGGACTTTAGTCAAAGTTGGCAAAACCGACAACGGCAATCTCCACGCCGTGTGGGTATGGACACTATGTTTAGGCGATCAGTTGTGGGCGAGTTTCGGCGGAGCGATCAGTACACAAGTGTTACGGCCGTGATCATGGCCGGCTCGACCTGACGGATAACGCTGGCGGCGTACTCGATGTCCTGGCGCGTCAGATCGAGGTGAGTGCACGCCCGGATCACCTGAGAGCCCAGCGCGGCGACGAGGATTCCCCGCGACCTGAGATAAGCGACGACCTCCGCCGCCGATCCCAACGCGGGGTCAACGCGCACCCAGACAAGGTTGGTCTCGACTGGTCCCGAGTCGAGCGCGAAGCCCTCGGTATTCTGGAACGCCGCGGCGAGCACTTGGGCCCCGGCGTGGTCCTCGGCCAGGCGATCGACGTGGTTCTCCAGGGCGTAGAGCGCTGCCGCCGCGACGATTCCGGACTGCCGCATCCCGCCGCCGAAGACCTTGCGCAGCTTGCGGGCATGCCGGATGGCCTCGGCGGACCCCGCCAGTGCCGAGCCGATCGGTGCCCCCAGACCTTTCGAGAAGCAGATCGAGACGGTATCGAAGTGCTGTGCCCATTCCCGCGCCGGGCGGCCGGTGGCCACCACGGCGTTCATCAGCCGGGCCCCATCAAGGTGCATCGCCAGGCGGTTCTCGCGCGCCCAGTGGCGGATCGCCGCAATGCCTGCGATGGGATGGATCCGGCCCCCGCCGCGATTATGCGTGATCTCCAGCCAGACCAGCCGGGTCCGGACGTAATGGATGTCGTCCGGGCGAACGGTGTCCTTGATGTCATCGAGGGAAAGCAGCCCGCAGTCCCCCTCGAAGGTCCGTGCCGTCACGCCCGAAAGCCGCGCGATGCCCCCGGCCTCCCAGACATAGACATGAGAGGTTGTCGCACACAGCAGCTCGTCTCCCGGGCGGGTGTGCACGCCCACGGCGATCTGGTTGGCCATCGTTCCCGACGGCACGAAAACCGCGGCCTCTTTTCCCAGCAGCTCCGCCGTGCGGGCCTCGAGCATTTGGACCGTGGGGTCGTCGCCGAAGACGTCATCGCCCACCTCGGCCTCAGCCATCGCCCTGCGCATCGCCGGCGTGGGCCGCGTCACCGTGTCAGACCTCAGATCAATCGGCGGACGGTTCATGCGTGTTGCCTCTGCGGCCATTCGCAAATCGGTATGGGTTGCCCCAGCACTGCCCCACTCGGACATCGATTGTTTTCCCCTCTGCCCCGCAGGTCAACCCGAAGGTGGCTCGACTTACACCCGCGATTGATCAATCCCTCCACAATGGTGCGGACAGGTTGCTTCTCGAAGGACTCGCGAATCAACGAATAGTCTAGAAAAGTCCGAGAAACGCGGAGTTCACGCAGCCAGAAACGGTCCGAGCCCGCCGCCCACCCCTGCCGGGGGCCCGGTGGCCCAGCCGGAGATAAGCACGGCGGATCGCCTTGGTTCAAGGGAACGCGCGGGAGGGGAACTCGTGTGCCTGTTCCACCAACCGGATCTGGAGAACCACTGGGAACCGATGCGGAACCGGGCCCTTCCCTCAGTGATGGCGTTCCTGGCCCAAGCCACCCACCCGGCGGGTGCTCTGTTACGCGACCGCCAAGCTGCCGCGTGACCAGGCCGAGAGCATGGTCCCAAGCATCGATCCTGAACAGGTTCGCAAGCTTGCTGGCTGGGGGCTGACGCAGAACGACATAGCCAGCTTCGTCGGCTGGAGTCCCCAGCCTTCGGCTGTGGGCCCAGTCCCTCATCAGCCTGGGT
>JBEKTN010000089.1:0-23899 GCA_049516015.1 Isosphaeraceae bacterium
CACGAGCTAAAGTACGCTTTGGTAGGATGAGCGCACCAGAAACCATCGGACACCCGAGTCATGCCTCAGAAAATCCTCGACGTAGCCGACTGTTGTGGAGTCACTTGGGAAAAGTACGCTCTCTCCGGATGAACCTCAAAAAAGTTACGAAGGACGCGTTTTACTGTTGTCAGATACATAAATTGACACAGATATCTCAAGGGCTGCAAGAACTTACAGCGAGTAATTCGCGCGAGATGTGCGGAACATAGGCTTAAACGGACGCGCCATGGCTCGCCTCCGCCAGCTTCGATCCTAGTCTCTGCGAATCCGCCAATCAGTCTTGGACAACCCGCTTGCCCGCTTTTCGGTGCTGGTACTGCTCCTCGATCCAGGCGTAAGTCTTGGCCATCCCGGTGCGTAGCGGCGTGTTCGGCTCCCAGTTCAGTACGCTTCTGATGAACGAATTGTCGCTGTTGCGACCGGCGACGCCTTGAGGGCCATTGGGGTCATAACGTCGTACTAGTTTCACCCCTCCGATATCTTCAACCAAGCTAACCAAGTCGTTGACCGAAATCAGCTCGTGCGAGCCGAGATTGATTGGTGTTGCGATGAGCTTGTCGCAGTGCATGATCATGTCGATGCCTAGCACACAGTCGTCGATGTAGCAGAAGCTTCGGGTCCGCGTACCGTCACCCCAGATCTCGATCTCACGCTTGCCAGTATCCTTGGCCTCGAGGACCTTACGGCAGATCGCGGCTGGAACCTTCTCGCGGCCGCCGAACCAGGTGCCATGCGGTCCATAAACGTTGTGGAACCGGGCGATGTGGGTCTCCAACTCGCGCTCCGCCCAGTACTCCTGGCAGAACATCTCGGAGATCAGCTTCTCCCAACCGTAACCTCGCTCGGCCATTGCCGGATAGGCGTCCGACTCCTTGAGGGCCCGGACATTAGTGTCCTTCTGTAATTCCGTGTTGTACGCACAGGCAGACGAAGAGTAGAAGTAGCGTCGAGCACCTGCCCGCCAGGCCGCCTCGATCAAGTGGGTGTTGATCAGGATGCTTCGCAGGCATTCCACGCGGAAATGCTCGATGAAACCCATCCCTCCCATGTCAGCGGCCAAGTTGTAAACCTCCACGGCCCCCTCGACAGCCCTGATTGTGTTCTCCTTTTCGCTCAGGTCCATCGTGAGGCATTCCACGCCCGGCACGCGCTGAAACCATTGCGACAAGGGTTTGTGGTCGATGGCGCGAATCCGCGTGTACCCGAGTTCGTGGAAGTAACGGGCAAGGGAGCCCGCGATGAACCCTCCTGCGCCGGTGATGACGATAAGATCGTCCTTGTTCAGATCGCGGTCGATCTGAAACCGTGAACTAGCAGCCATTTGAAATCCCCCAATTCTGGACCAGGAAATAGTCCGGATCGTGACGACTAAACAGCACCGTAACTTGTTGCCGTACCCTCAGACTCGGCGAGGATCCTCGGGTTCGAAGAGGCTCAGATGGTCGGCAACGCTAGCAATGTGTTCGAGTATTCGAAGCGAAATGCCATAGCCGCCTGGCGTCAAGTGAGCTATAGATCGCAAGCCTGAGTAGAGTAGATCCTTTCCTCACAAGACCAACGACGACAAAGGCCGATTACTCGGACAGACTCCTTGGGTGGACGGTTCCTCTCCGCCGGTTTCCATCGAGAGGGTCGATCGGCTGCGACCGTGCTTTGGATCATGCCTCATCCCTGTAGTAGGGGCACTGCGCGCACCTCCGACCACAGTCCCGTCAGGACTTCCTTGAACCGACCGACCCTCTGGAAGCCTCTGAAACAAACATACTAATTAAAAGCCGATGGCGAGAACCAAATGAGGCTTACTCTAAGGTCTTTTTTGAGACGGCTGCCAGGGCGACGAAAAACAAAGCCGGTTAGAGTAACTCGAATTGCGGATTGATGACTCCGCCACTGCGCGATGAGGGTGAAGCTGGACGGTCCGGGCGGGAGTGGTTGAGCCCCCAACCGGCTCACCCGAGTATCTCATGGAGGCAGTCGCACACGTAATCGATCTCGCCATCGGACATGGTCGGATACAGCGGCAAGGCCAGGCAGCCCCTCCAGATGCGTTCGGCTTGGGGGAAGTCCTCGGCGGCGAGGTGGTAGCGATCGCGGTAGTAACTCATGCGGTGCAGTGGTTTATAGGGAACTGAAGTCCCGATTCCCCGCTCGGACAGCAGCTCGATCAGCCGCCCCCGTTCGACCCGGGCTCGAGGCGTGACGATGACCACGAAGAGGTGCCAGGCATGGTCCTCGGGCGGGACGTGGACCAAGGGTAGGTCGATAGAGTCCAGACCGGCGAGCCACTGCCGGTACCGGACCGCGCAGCGCTGGCGCTGATCGCGCAGGATATGGGCCCGCTCCAACTGGGCCAGACCAATCGCGGCGTTAATGTCCGGCATGTTGTACTTGTAGCCGGGAGCGACCACGTCGTACTCCCATCCTGATCGGAGACTGGTGAAGCGAGTCCAGACATCGCGGTCGATCCCGTGGAGGCGCATAACCTTGGCCCGAGCCGCGATTGCCTCGTCATCCGTCGTGAGCATTCCGCCTTCGCCGGTCGTGATGGTTTTGTTGGCGTAGAAACTGAAGCAGGTCGCGTCACCGAGGCTGCCGACCATCCGATCGCCGTAGCGCGTCGGGAAGGCGTGAGCGGCGTCCTCAAGGACCTTCAGACCCCGTTCCCGGCAAGCCTCAAGGATACCGGGCCGGTCTCCCCTCCGGAACATCGGGGCAGGCTGGCCACCGAAATGCACCACAACCAGCGCCTTGGCGTCCGGGTCCCGGTTGATCCCCTCGGCCACGATCTCGGGCGTGAGCAGGTTGCTGCCATACTCGACGTCGAGGAAGACCGGATCCGCTCCCAGGTAGCGGATGACCTCGGCCGAGGCAGTGAAGGTCATCGTCGGCACGAGGACCTTATCACCCGGCCTGATCCCCATCGCCTCCAGTCCCAGGTGCAGCGCCGCCGTACAAGAGTTGACGGCAACGGCGAACCGCGCGCCGACTTCCTGGGCGAACCTCCGCTCGAATTCCTGGGCCTTGCTCGCCGTCGTCAGCCAGCCGCTGTCTAGGACCTCGCGGACGTAGGTCAGTTCGTTGCCGTCGCACGAGACTCGCGAGAACGGGATGCGTCTGGAAATGGCTCCGTGCGTGGCTAAACGATTCATGACATCCTCATTTCCTGTGATGATACGCACTGTTTTGGGTCTCTGCTGCGAGTCCCGCCTCAAGCCGATCGCTTGCGCAGGGGTCGGCCGGGGCACCGGACGAGAGCGATGGCCGTTCGACCCAGGATCTTCACGTCGCCCCAGAAGGTCCTGGTCCTCACATACTCCTCGTACAGATCCAGCTTGCGGGGCAGGATTTGCTCTCGATAAAACCGCTCGGGATCGGCAATGCCGGCCAAGACCCTCTCCTCATCCCGATAGAGAATGGCGGCGGGATCTGTGATGCCCGGCCTGACCGTATGGGCGATCGCCCATCGCTCAGGGGAAACCTCGACCCATTTGCGGACCTCGGGACGCGGGCCGACGAGCGCCATGTCGCCCCGGATGACGTTCCAGAGCTGAGGCAACTCATCGAGCTTTGTCGCTCGGAGGAAACGGCCGACGTTCGTGACGCGCGAGCTGTCCCCGGCGTCGAACTCCCCCTTCTCGCTACCCGACCGGAGGGTCATCGTCTGGAACTTGAGCAGGACGAAATCCGCGCCTTCGAGCCCCACGCGCTTCTGCCTAAACAGCACCGCGCCCCGAGTGCTGAGGCATACAACCAAGGCCACCGAGCCCAGTACTGGCGAGAGAAGGACAAGGCCGAGCGACGCCGAGGTCACATCGAAGACTCGCTTCAGCGCCGTGCCCCGCAGGGGCGGGCTCTTGCATTGCCTCCCGAAGGAATTGCCTCGGTCATGGGGCAAGTCACCAAACACGGTACATGCCTCCTAAGGAGCCCGCCATGCCGCCGAAGAAGGATCAGTGGCTGAACCTATCCGGCATGGCCGGCAGCCTGCCAGCGGGAGTGTTCGGATCGCTAATGCGTAGTTTTACCAATTCCACATATGCGTCACGCACTACCTGCATATTACGCTGATCAGTGTCACTGACTTACCTATATCTGATCCTAATAATCTCTTCACTGATCTTCACTAGTACCATATCTGGAATATTCTAAAATGCACTGTGCCTTTGGCTCACACGAAGAGATGCCGCATTTCCCAAACATCCTGCAGCATCAGTTCCTTGATGCCCCGCAGAGAGATCGCGAAGAGGCCGGAGACGCCTAGGCGAAGATTCCCCGGGAAGCAACTTCCGCCGTTCCTGGTCCCGACACAATAGAATGTCTTGATGACCTCAGAGCAGTATTCCTTCCGGCGAACAACCGAGTTGGGGTCTGCGAGGTCTACCATAGGACGCCTGTCCGCGTTTTTCAATCGGCGACACAGTCACCCAAGATTTTGGCCAGGGCATCCGGATCGTAATAGGTAGCTGAGTAGTCCATCTCGTGGAATTGTCTGCGGTCCAGGTCGATCGTGCTGCCCCTCACCTTGCCCGGCCATCCGACAAAGACGGAGTGATCGGGTACGTCCTGAGCTACAAGGGTACCCGTGCCGATCAGGCAACCCTTTCCCACAGCCACTCCCGGGAGGATGACTGATCCCGCGCCGACGAATGTGTAGGCGCCAATCTTTACGGGACCGCGAGTGTACCCGGGGCGCTCATTGTTGAGAATGTGGACGAAGCGGGAACCCAGCAGCCGAATGGAGTTCTCACTCCCGTGGGTGAAGATGCCCACCCAAGCCCCAATTTGACACCCCTCCCCGATTTGGAGGCCCTCCGTCGCGTCTAGGATTGAGTGGTGCCACACCCAGACATCGTTCCCGACGTAGAGCTTGCTTCGATTCATTATCGTGACAGTGCTGCTCATACGCACAAATTTCCGGAAGCAGCGCGAGCCCGGGTCCCAATACCCGTATACCATGAATGGCCGCTGCAGCCGTGCAACTACGTGAGCGATGAAGGACAAGGGCTGACCGAACGGCGAACGGTAGAGACGTTCGAGAAGTCTCATGTTTTTCTCCCAAAGGCGGTTCGTTCTGTAAGAATGACCGGTTAGACTGCGACTAATTCTAACTCCCCTAGCGTGGTTATCTTTGGTGTTCTGTACGCTATCGTTTCGGACGCATTACGAATGAGTCCGTCCCAAAAGCAACTGTGAGAAAACCAATTGCGTCACAGGAGTCTAACTGTTTTGCCACCATGAGCATCCCTGCGGGATGCCTGAGTACCAGGTGATACTAGGATTTGAGGAACTGCTCCCCTAATCCGGTTAGAGAATGATTCCGGAATGCCGCCATGTGGATCGAGACCATAGCGAGCACATACTTCGCCGATGCAGGCTGAATCAATACTTCCAGTGCAATATTCATCACAAGCCAGGTATCCATTCTCTAGGTCGCCGTTGTTCATCAGAGGGGAGTTGAGGATCAGTACCTGTTCCTTGATCGTTCCGGTGTCGCTCAGAATCCATCAAAGCCACGCCAGGTCCTACTTCTTGCGCGCGGTACAGGCCTCCTGGAGGAGTTCGCAGATGCGATCTACGCTCCGATCGAGGGAATGGTACTGTTCAAGGTGTCGTCGCGCATTTTCCCCCATTCGGTGGAGTTCATCACCGTGCCTCGCTGCCCAGCGGACAACCTCGGCGACTCCTTTCGCATCATCGGGCAGAACACACTTGCCACATTGCGAGGTTGTGACCAGACGATACAGTTCGTTGGTTTCCGGAGTGATAGCGAGGATCGGACGCCCCGCTGCCATTTGTTTGTAGATTTTGGAGGGTACGGATGTCGCGGCTGACCTGGCATTGAGGCTCACAAGGCTGAGGTCGGCCGCTCGTAGTACATTCGGGTATTGCTCCACGGGTTGAAAGGGCAGAAACCTGACATGATCGAGGTGTTTTGACCGCGCCATCTCCTCGATCTGGGGCTTGAACTGTCCCTCTCCAACGATGGCAAAGGCGAATGGTTCATCCCGCAAGATGTCCGCAGCCTCGATGACGGGCTCGAGGTTCGCGTTGTTGTTGATTCCTCCAGAATAAATGACGAGGAATCGGTCTCCAACGTCGAGATAGCGGCGAAACTCGTTGTTCCTCGGTCCAGGTGTGATGAATGATGGATCGGCCCAGTTCTCAATCACTACAACCTTCTCTGCGGGTACACTCCGGATTAACAAATCCTCACGCATTCCCTCGGAGATGACAGCTATTCGATCCGCGCGTCGGTAAATCCACATTTCCATTTTTTCAAAGAAGCGGATTGCGCGTGGATTGGTTAGCATCCCGTACTCGACGGCGGCCCGAGGAAAGATGTCCTGGATATTGACGACAAGCCTAGCGCGCTTGAAAGAGGCGAGAATGCCTGCGGTCACTCCCAAGGGCAACGGGGGGAGTAGCGCATAGATGACGTCTGGAGGTGCGGAACCGAATAGTCCCGCGATCAAGGAAGATCCACAGAAACTGCCGAAATTCATAGCGCGAGGGAAAAACTTCTTGCTCGTTGTGGCATAGATCCATGAGCGAACGATCCGTACTCGATCCATCTGCTCGCATGTAAATAACTTACGTCGATAACCCTCAAAACTTCGTGATTGGCCGCGATTGGGCATGGCGGTCAGAGTTGTCACCTCGTGCCCCCGACGCACGAGTTCCCGAGCGAGTTCATGCGGCCAGATCAAGGCCAACTCAGGGGGATAGTACTGGCACAACAACACGATTCTCATCTTCTCCGCTCCCTCGTCGATGTTCCGAGTTCCACGTCTTGCAGATCGAGCCTGGGTACTGGGTTCTCAAAAAGGGCGGTTGGTACAGGCGATGAATACTGAGAGCTCCCGCCGGGAGAAAATCTCTTCGCCTTTTCAAATTGCAGGCCAGGCTGGATATGCTGACCCCAGTTCTCTGCCGGGGCAATTGCTACTCATACGGCCTCTCGAAAGAGTTGGATAGTCTTGTCGAGAACCCCTGAAGAGCGTAGCCAATCACCCGCAAAATAAGTGCACGCCTTTGACATGACGTTGTGAGGCAACGCCTCCATGTCGATACATTCCTGGAGCACGGATCGCCAGCGATCGGGCTCATCCAGGGCGATGTCCCAGCCGAGGCGCCGCTCGGTGAGATTCCGCCAAGGGGTCTGGTCGCTTATAAGAACAGGACAGCCTGCGGAGAAAGACTCGAAGATCGCATGACCGAAGTTCTCGCCGAGAGTCGGAAGGAAAAAAAAGTCGTATCCGAACAGAGTCTCCGCGACGCGCTCGTTGGGGAGATTTCCACGGTACTCGACCTGCACATTCTCGGGAAGAGAAGCGAGCATAGGCTGGCACGAGTGCCAGTACGATTCAGGGTCTGCGGCGCCGTAGATATCGAATTTCACGTAGCCTCGTACCCGACTTAGCGTCTTCAAAGCATAGGATAAGTTCTTCTTCGGCGTTATGCGAGACAAGTACACAATCCGCATTGCTCCCGGGCGCTTCGCAGATCGTGAGATCTGACGGCCCCTGTCGTCACATGCACCGGGGATATTCGGAGCAATGACAGATCGCGCTGATGTCCCAATGGACACATAAATATGCTTCTCTTCAAGTGGCGAAGTTGCATGCCACAGCAATCTGTCGAGCAAACCCAGGCGAGATGAAAGAGAAATGAAGAGGCGCTTTTTCAACCATTTGAGTTTCAGTGCCCCAGGTGATAACTCACCGCGCGGGGCCAGGACAACGGGCGTGTCTGGTAGCAACCCTAACCGGCGCCAGCCGAGGAATCTGATGCTGGAGGTGGGAAAAAGACCGTTAAGATAGATCACGTCGGGGCCGACATCCGCGACGATTCGCTTGAGCTTGCCGTAAGATAAGCTCCCGGGGGGAGTGTAATACACCATCGCCCGCCCGACCTGACTCCAGGTATTCACGGATATGCCACAATATGGACCCGAATCCAGCCAATCGCGATCCTGTGTCACAATCCAGAAGCTGAAAGAGTCGCTGAGGCCGTCGACCATATTTGACACTGATCGCACTGGTCCACCGTATTTATTTCCGGGTAGGTAGTGACTTACCAACACTAAAATGCGAGACAGAGCCGTTGCCATTGGACAGGTCTCCTTGGAAGAAGGTGCTCCTCGTTCGTGATACGCTGCACGCGACTCGCCCGCCTCAGGGCGTGTTGAGAAAGGTGTTTTGTAGGGTGGGTGAAGCTGAGCTCGACTCGGCGCAACCCACCGGACCCACGAGCCTTGCGTCGGTGGGTTGCACCCACCCTACAGGCGGGAAACCGGCTTTCTCGACGGGCTCTCAGGCCATGATACCGTGCTCCTTCAGCCAGCAAAAAAGGACGTGAAGGCACCACACGCGACTCCACGAAATCCTGCCACCCTCAAACTGATCCCAGATTCGGGCCAGAGCAGCCTTTCTGAGTGGGAACAGGGCCCCGGCAGTGCTGCCGAGCAATGAGTCACGAATCAGCGGCCTCACTCCGCGGCGCAACCATGTGGAGAAGGGAAGAACGAATCCCTGCTTTTTGCGGTAAACACAATCCGGTGGGAGGGCGCCGTCGAGCGACTTCGTCAGTAACGGCTTGGGGCACCGGCGTGAGAGCCTTCTCTTCCCAGGTATAGTAAATATATATTCGACGAGCTGATGATCAATCAGAGGGACACGGACCTCGAGCGCGTGTGCCATGCTCATCTGGTCCGCGTCCCGCAGCAGGGTACTCACCAGGTACGTCTGGATCTCCCAGGCAGAGGCCCGGCTCACGATATCGTACCCAGCTAATTCGGCGGCGATCGTTGCAAATATCTCGGGTTCTCTATTGGCTGACCGCTGTTCGAATTCGGGGTCGAGGATGTCGCCGATCTGGGTGTCATTGAAGATTCGTCTGACCAGGAGGTACGGCGATTCGGAATGTTCCAGGAGGTCGGCAGCCTTCCGCGAGCTTTCTGTGTTGGCCAGGCTGCGGACCAGCCGGGAGAGGTGCGATCGGATGCCGGCGGGGAAAACCCCGACCCGCTTGCCCCAACGCTCGGCCAGGATGGCCTTGCGGTGCCCGTCGTACCCTCCGAACACCTCGTCACCACCAAGGCCGGACAGGGCCACCGTAAGTCCGGCGTCACGGGCAAGCCTGGACACGAAGTAGCTGTTGAGCCCGTCCACGCTCGGCTGATCGAAAGCAGCCAGCGCCTGCGGAATGGCCTGTAAGAGGCACTGCTCAGTAAGCCTCAACTCTGTATGAGACGTCCCGATGTGCTGCGAGGCGATTCGTGCATAGGAGCTCTCATCATAGGCGGGATCATCAAAAACTATGCTGAGCGTCTTGACCGGTCCCGAGTCTGCGTGTTTGGCTAAAGCAGCAATCGCAGTACTGTCGATTCCCCCGGAAAGGAAGATGCCGATCGGCACATCGGCGACGAGTTGCATCCTCACAGCCTCCGAGAGTCGAACGCGAATCTGATCGTGAAGATCGGCCGGTGCCTCCTCCGATACTTGCTCAGGACCCGGCAGGCGCCAGTATCGTTTGTGCCGGAGCCCCCCATCCCGCCACATCAGGCAGTATCCAGGTAGGAGCGATGAGACCCCCCGGATCAACGTGAGCGGGTCCTGAACCGAGCCGTAGGCCAGATAGGACTGAAGACCGGCAGCATCCAGCCGACGCTCCACGATGTTTGACGCCAGCAGGGCGCGCACTTCCGAGGCAAAGATGAGGGTGCGGCCGTCCCACCAATAGTAAAGTGGCTTGACCCCGAGATGATCGCGGGCCAGGAGCAGGCGAGGCAGTCCGCTGTTGGTCCGCGCGTCCCCAGGGTCCCAGATCGCGAAGGCAAAGATCCCCCGCAGTCGAGAGACGCAGTCCGCACCCCACCGAGCATATGCCTTGAGAACGACCTCTGTGTCGCACTGGGTCGAGAAACACTGCCCGCACAGCTCCAGTTCTCGACGCAGTTCTCGGTAGTTATAAATCTCCCCATTGAAGGTAATCCAGGAGCCGGTAGCTGGATCGCGCATAGGCTGATGACCAGACGCCGTCAGATCGATAATGGCCAGACGCCGGTGACCGAAAACGACAGCCGGATCCGCCCGGCAAATCTCCTCCAAGCCACTGTCATCGGGGCCACGATGTCGCTGAACGTCTGTCATGGCGCGAGTTTTCGGAACCATGGTCTCAACAGCGAGCTCAGTAGAGACTATACCCGCTATACCGCACATGACTTGCCCCTTCGTGATAAGATCTCTTCGTATTTGTCCAGAAAGGCTCGACCAGCGACAACAAGGGAGAAACGTGCCTCGATTGTTTGGCGGCCACCAGCACCCATGTCGCGCCTTAATTGGGGTGACTCTCGGCGGCGCTGCCGCCGTCGCCCATCCAAAGAATCTTGCCCCCAGCCGCCAGGCAGTCCGCCATCCGATGCGCTGCCTTTCAGATCTCTGCAGCGAATGGGGCTAGCGCGGCAATCACCGCCTGGTGTTCTCGAAGGGCATCTTCAATCTCAGTCACGGCGCGAACCTCCGGGACGTTGGAATTGAGAGGGTATCCGAGAGAGGGCGTCGGTGAGGTCATTCTCCTGTACAAACGCTATTTTTCGGGTAGCCTCTGAGGATGGGGGAAGATTGGTGGCGGTCGTGTCGATCGAATGCCTCGGGAGTGCCTGGCGGTCGGGAAGGCCGGCGACGCATCGACCTTCGATCCGAGTTGGGCGCCTTGAGAGCTGGTTGACGACGGCGTAGAAGACTTCTTCTGCTGTAATCGACAATATACATAGATTGGGATAGTTATAGCACGTGTAACACATGCATCCATAGCATTCTGTTTTATGGTAAATGATATGATGATTCTTCCCACGAGGGTACCACTGTCCCGGTAAGTTCCGCGCCGCGAAGATCGCCACGCAGGGCGTTCCCACGCAGGCGGCCAGGTGCATCGGGCCGCTATCGTGGCCAATGAATAAGGTGGCACGTTCGAGGATCGCTGCGCTGACGCGCGGTCCCGTCACGCCACACAGATTCCTTTTCGGCCCACTCCATTCGACGAGGATCCGGTCCGAGCGGGCTGACTCGTCCTGCGAGCCGAGGGCGACCAGCCCGTAATCCGGGTAATGGCGGTCCAACTCGCGGAGCAGGCGTACCCAGTTCGGTTCCGTCCAGTCCTTGACCTCGACCTTCGTGCCCATGCTGACGGCGAGCAGGGGGGCGGAAGGGTCCATCCCCCCCAGAAAGTCCTCCGCCGCCCGACGCTCGTCGGCCGAGAGGTGGAGGTCCCACCACCGGTTGTCGTTCAGGTCCGGCTGACCGAGACGGGTGAGATTGCCGACAAGCCGTTCGCTCTCGGGGCGGTAGAATTCCGTCCCGGGCACCGGGAGACAGTAGAGATCCCGCCTCCGGTACGGCACACCGATCTGTCGAAAGATCCCGCAACTGAGGAAGAACAACGCATCGCGCAATGAGATCGCGACTCCCCCTCTCGGCTCGGCCAGGTAGATGAGACAGTCGAATCCACGTCGCCAAATCTGCGCGCGGAGCTTGGCAAGGCCCCGCGGGTCGCGGAGCGACACCGAGTACTCGATGTAGTCGTCTACCAGCCGAGTCCCCTCGAGGATTGACGCGACTGGGGCGGCCTTAGAGTTGAGCGTGACGCTGGTGAGCAGCGTCACATGGGCCCGGGGGAAGGTTTCCCGAACCAAGTGGAAGCTCGGCAGGGCCACGATGGTGTCGCCCAGGCTGCCGAGGCGGTAGATTAGGACGCGGCAGATTTTTTCGAGGTTCATATTCACGTTGGGGTTCCTTTAGGATGGGCCCGAATAAGCGATGGGGTTCGGTTTGTATCCCGAGGGTGGAGGGCCCAGGGCGCCGGCAGCCCAGCCACCTGCGGGCGGCCTGAAGTCGCCTGCCGGGCCAGCAGTTCCCCGGCGATGAGCGAAAACGCCACAATCAGCGCGTAACGCGGAATATTACTGAGGTCACCTTCCCAGATAAATAGAACGAAGTAGGCCAAGTACGCCTTCATCGCCACGCCGGTCACGTAACGCTCGTGCCAGGGCCTCCCCCAGAGCCGGGCTGTTGCCCCCAGGGCGATCATCCCGGCGATGACAGCGGGGTAGCCCGCCACGATGTAGAACGCCCCGACCAGCCCGGCGGAAGCGCGGTGGCCCGTCGCGGCGTAGGGGTCGCCCAGAATGTCGGCCGTGTAGATCTCGCCGAACGAGCAGGTCGGGTGAAGAAGCATCCCGGCTACCCGGGAGAACTCCAAAGGCACGTCCCCCTCGTGTGCCGCCGTCAGGAGCCCCTGCGCGAACTGCACGCGGAAGGCGATGCTCTGCAGTCCGGTGGCGATGTTCGCCATGACGTCCATCGACTGGCTCGCATCACGGAGGGCCGCGGACGCACCCTGCCGTCCATCCAACCACTGCCCCGCTCGAATGTTCGTGATGATCGGGTGCAAAAACGCGGTCGTCACGAGCAGCAGGATACAGGCCACCAGGGACTTTCGACTCATTGTGCCGGAGAGCACAAGCCAGATCGCGACCGGCAGTACCGAATGGGCCAGGGCCCCACGACTCGTCGTGATGATGGAGTGAGTCACGCCGTGCAGCACCATCGTCGCCAGGAACAGCCTGGCCAGCCGCGGATTCCCGCTCTGCTTGGCAACCGCGTAGCCGACCAGCAGAAGGTACGGGATCACGAACATGCGGGAGTGATTGACAGCTCCGGCTGCGCCGTAGAACGACAGCGCTCCCCCCTGGCCCATCACGCCGATCTCGGTGGTCCATTGCACCAGGCCCGTCAGCACGAGCAGAGTCACCAGGCAACACCAGGCTAACGTGAGGACGCCCCGTGCCTGCGGCGGGTCGATCTGGTGCGGCACGGCGCAGGGGTTCCGCTGGAAGCCGGGACGAGACGGCAAGGCCAGCGTGCCGCAGAAGCTGCCGAATGCGACGACGGCGATCCAGTAGGCGGCCCGCCGCACGTCCCGGTCATCGGCGTAGAACGCGGAGGCAGAGCAGAACAACTGATCCTTCAAGTCGTCGGTCAGGCGTTCCGCGACCTGCAGTTGGACGAACCCCGTCAAGAAAATCCCCAAGATTATACAAATCATAATATTTTCAAGTGGACGATTCCCCACTCGTCCCAGAGCCAGTGAGAACGCCGCGACGGCGGCGGCGGTAGGCAGCAGGTCATCCGCCCAGGAGGGGTTGAGCAGCACAAGGCAGGTCAGGAGGGACGGAGGCAGGAGCCATTTCGGATGCCACGTCATGTCATATCCTCAGGGGTAGCCGGTGTCCCGGCGGCGGTCAGCGCCGGCTCGCAGAAGGACCGCTCGCTCGGTCTGGGGTGCTGGCCTAGGGCCCGGGCCTTCCGGACCGGCCGCGGCCGGCACACCCGGGCGAGCCGGCCCGCGATCGCCTCGGCGGCGGACGCGTCAGACTGCTCTTCGGCCAGTTCGAGTGACCGTGCCCCAATCCGCCGCGGGATCTCGCGCTCGTCAATCAGCCGGGCCACGCTAAAGGACATGGCCGCAGCATCGCCGCAGTCGTAGTCCAGACCGACGGACAGGAGCGACGGCAGGTAAAACCTCAAGACTCGTCTCATGTCACGATACCTGGGACCTATGGGCATTGGTATCTACACAGTGCACAAGTCTAATCTCAACTAATGGTTAGGGAATGGTATTAGCAGGAAATCGGGCTTTTCGTCGAAACAAATACAATTATGTGATTCGATTTCTATGTAATTGTCCCTTGTTTTCCCGAGAATCTCGTAATCAGTTTGCGGATCTAAACCTGAGTTGGTAAAGATTGTGTATCTGTAACTCACTGCTACAAAACGAGTTATGAGTTGTGTAGATACCAATGACCTATGGGGGGAGGCACGTACCTGCCTGGTTGGCGCCGGTCGTTTCTACAGGACTGCCATGACGGGGTGCGAGCGTCATTGCGCGGTCGGATGCGGCCCGCCTCTAACACCCTTGAAGGCCGGGGTCAGTTGTAGCAGATGGACCTCCTCCCCCAGAATTGCAGGCTCAACCGGAAGCGCGACAGTGCGTGGCCAATGTCTCCGACTCGGAGAAACGCGTAGTACTTCGCGATGGTCCGCAGGGACCACGAACAGCGGCGCAGTCCGCCCCGCCGGAACCGGATGACCTGTTGCCCCGTCATGACCATTAGATGCAAGCTCTCGGCGCACGCGATACGCTCGGCAATTCCCCTGACGCTCGTGTCCGAGCAGGACCTGAGGTAATTGATTGTGTTGGTGAAGCGAACGTAAAACTTTCTGATAGACTGCTGGTGAGTATCTTGGCCATGGTGCTGACCGACGGTGACGAGCCCGGGTGGCAGTAGTACGACCTCGCCGCGGGCGGCTGCCAAGACGTTGGCCACCAGGTCCCAAGACATGTCGTCGGCCCAGGCCGCCTCCGACCGGTCCAACAGGTCGGAGCGGAACAGCGTGCACGAGGGATTGCCCAGTTCGGAGTTGCCGACGATGACAAAGCGAGGCAGGTACTCCCCCGCGCTCCAACACACGGGCTCCTCGAGCCTGAAGGGAGTGAATCGCTCCCCCGTAGCCCAGTCCTCGATAATCGGCAGACCGCTGACGATTGTCGTCTCGGGTCCAACATGGGCCAGCATCTGCCGGAGGGAGTCGGGCGCCAGCCAGTCGTCGTCCTGAAGGAACTTGATCCACGGGCGCGTCGCCAGCAGCAGGGCCGCCCGATGGTTGGGCCAGAGGCCCAGCCGGCGCGGCTGGACGACGATCAGCAGCCTTGGGTCAACGATTCGCCGGAGGGCTTCCACCGTGTCGTCGTCGCTGGCGTCATCGGAGACGATGACCTCACCTGCCCCCGTAGACAGGGCCGACCTCACAGTCGATTCGATCCAGGACCCGCGGCGGTAGGTCGGGATCAGGACCGAGACGTCGGCCTCGTCGACTCGGAGCACGGGTCGATCCTTGTTGGAGCAGTAGTTCGGACTCACACATGTGATCGCCTTCATTGCCTGGTCCTCATCTCCGACGCCACGCGTCAGTTTTTACGGGCGACTCCAAGGAGCTCCTCGCCCAAGTCGTCACCGACCAGACCGAGGATCCGGCCCCAGAGTTGGTTGAAGTTAGTACACAGCCGCCAGCCGATGTGCCCGGAATCCCTTTCAGTGCCTAGGTTGCGGAGCATGGCGCTGGAGGTCAGAATGTAGCCGGCACCCTTGTGCAACGTCCGAACCTCGTTCGCACCGTTGAACCCGGCGGTGGCCAGCAGCCAATGCAGCGCCGGCCGGTTGAAGATCGCCAGGTGTCGGGGGGGCTCCAGGCCCCGCCAGTCGGGGCCGAAGTGGCGGTGGCCCCAGCCGCCCGAGTTCGGGGTTATGACGACTAGCCTCCCCCCGGGCTTGAGAATCCGGTGACAGCGACGGAGCAAATCGACCGGTTCGTGGACGTGCTCGATGACGTGTCCCAGGTGGACGAGATCGAAGGAGGCATTAGGGAGAACGACCTCGACTATCCGCCCGTGATGGGCGCGAAGGCCTCGGTTTCGGGCGGCGGCTACGGCTCCGGCGTCGAAATCGATCCCCTCCACCTCCCAGCCGAGGTCGCGCATCCGCTCCATCAGAAGGCCGTTACCGCAACCGATGTCGAGGAGCTTCCCACCGGGCCCCGGCATACCCTGGAAGGCGACGGAGGCCGCAACTGCTTCGGCTCCCCCCCGCTGGAGGTGAGCCAACGGCGCAAGCATGCCGTACCAGCGCGGCCCGACGCCGTGGGTATAGCCCAGGGCGATTCGAAGGTATCCCATGCTCACGGCGGTACCAATCCGGTGCCGCAGGCTCCGGGATGTCGCCACAGTAGGCCGGTGTGTGTAATAGGACTGGTATGCCACGCCGAGGTCTTCCTCGATGGGCGTCGAGTCTAGCCAGATTAAACCGCACTTGCGCTCGGGACACTCGCTCATACTCCACGAACCCACCACCCCGTAGAGGCGGTCCTTCAGCCCCTTGTACAAAGGGCGACCTTGGGCGCCGCAGAGCGGGCAATCCGGGCGGCGGAACACGCGCATCTCGACTCGGTTGGCCTGTACAGTTGTACTTATGCTCATAATGTACACACCGGCGGAACGGACGCCTTCAGGACGGGACGATTCCGGCGCAGGGCGATACTCAGGGCCACGCGCTCATCTATAGTCAAGATGCGGAACCAAGCGACTGGAGCGAGTAACAGCAACGCGAGAAGGAGTACCAGCGCCCGCACCTCAACCATCGCCGGTCGGAGCGCGATGAGCAGGGCCGGCGCGGCGGCCCCAGCAACAAACAGAAGCCGATGGGCGTTCTGGCGGCCGGTGGCCAGGTAGCGCTCGGCGAGCACCAGCAGGAACATTAAGTCGAAACCCGTCCGCACTGCCCATGCGATGGCTGCGCCCTCGATCCCGTACCGGCCGAGGAGATGCCAGAGCAGCGGTGCGTAGATCGCCAGCTCAATCAGATGGAATTTGGCGGTCAGGTCGGGCCGGCCCGCCGACTGGATTAGCGCGAAGGGGATCATGGCCAGACTGTTCAGCAGGACGCCGACAGCCAGCCACTGCAGCGGCGCGGTGCTCTGGCGGGCAAACTCATCGCCCAACCACAGTCCCAAACCCTCCTTCCCCAGCAGGATGACAGCCAGGACGGCCGGCAACAGTGCCAGGTAGACCACCTTGATTCCCCGGTCGAAAAGGGCCGCCGCTCGCTCACCGTCGAGCGCAGAGGCTGTGGCGAACGCCGGGAAGAGCACGCCGACCAAGGCGCTCGGGATGATCCACAGCTTGGTGACGACCTCGTAGGGCGTCGCGTAGTAGGCGACGGCAGCCATGGAGACGGTCGCCCCGATCACGAAGCGGTCGAGCGAGACCATTAGCGGGCCGACGATATTCGTGACGGTCATCCAACCGCCAAACCACAGCAGCGGACCGATCAGGCCGGGACGCACATCCGGCCCCGTACGCAGGGCGGGCAGGGTCCCCAGGCACAGAGTGAGGTAAGCCAGCCACATCGCCAACCGACCGAACAGCAGGACTCCAACTATGGCGACCAGGCTGTGCGAAACCGGCAGCACCAGCAGTGGCCCGATGTAGGTGAACGAGCCGAGGACGGCGTTGATCAAGTTCAGGGGGCCGAACCGCTGGTACGCCTCCAGGATGCCGCGCAGTCCCGAGGTAATGATGACCAGTGGTACCGAAGCGGCCAGGAGCATGAGCGCCCAACCCGCCTCACCGCGCAGCGCGTCGGGAACCCGAATAACGGTCCGAACCAGCCACGGGCTGAGCGACCAAAGTAACACCGCCCCAGCCGCCCCGAGCAACAGCATCGCCAGCAGCGTGGTCCGGACCAGACCAGGGATCTCCTCCTCCCGGCCCTGTCCCAACCGCTCGGCGATCGACTGGGTCAGGGCACGGCCCAGTCCCAAGTCGAAGAGGTTGAAGTAGCCGATGACCAGCCAGGCGAGCGTTAGGAACCCGAACCTTTCCGCCCCCAACCCCGCGATCAGCGGCGGCAAGGCGAAGAGTGCGACCAGCAACGGCGCTACCCGACCGGCCAGGTTCCAGGCCGTATTGCGGGCGAGAAGGCCTCCGGCGGTGAGTTTCCTCACCGGGGCCGGATGGCCGAGCTCTCGTATGGTTCCTGTAGCCGCCAAAGCACACCCCTGACCGCGTCGAGCGCTGTGGAGCACGAAAGGAGAAAGATCCCAATATCATTCCCCCCAGCAATCAGTCCTCAGGAGTGCCGGACTTACCATTGCCGTTTGAATGACCGTTCGCATGGGGTTTCGGTTGGGTCGCGGCCAACAGGGGAAGAGAATGAGACTCCTCCCCGTTTTCCTTTTGCGCCCCATGGGAACGGTAGTTGCCATAGCCATAGCCGTATCCATAACCGTAACCGTAGCCATATCCATACCCGCTGTCCGCGTGGCCGATTCCGTTGACGATCATCCCGAGCACGGGGGTTCCCAGGTTGTCGAGGAGCTCCCGAGTTCGCGCCGCGTCGTGATGCCGCAGCGTCGAGGCATGGACGACCACGACGATTCCATCGACCACGGCGCCGACAATCGCCGGGTCCGTCACGGCCAGCACAGGCGGGGTATCGAGGATGATCACCTCGTAGGTCTGACGGAATTCGTCCAGTAGTTCCTTCAGGCGGGGTGAGGAGAGTAGCTCGGCCGGGTTGTCCACGTCCGGTCCGGCGGTGATGACGTCCAGGTTGTCGATCGTCGTGCGCTGCACCACTTGCTCCAGAGGCATCAGGTCCTTGAGCAAGTCTGACACACCGCGCACCCGGTTGAGATCATAGACCTTATCCAGAGTGGGGCGGCGCAGATCGCAGTCGACGAGCAGAACTCTCCGGCCGGCGTAGGCGAAGCTGATCGCCAGGTTGCTCGCCGAGGTCGATTTGCCATCGCCGGAGTATGGACTCGTCACCACAACGACCTGGAGACGCTGATTGCGGCGCAGGAAGTCGACGTTCGTGCGGACCGCTCGGTACCCCTCGGCCCAGTTCGACCGGGGCTTGGAGTGACTGACCAGGCCGATGGGGCCCAGGAGGGCGAGCTGATCCGCGGGCACCTGACCTATTTCGCCGAGCACGGCCAGGCCCATCGCCTGGCGAAGTTCGGCCAGGGAGCGGACGCGCTGGTCGAGGCGGTCGAGGAAGAAGACGGCTCCCACCCCGAGCATGCAGCCTGTGACCAGCGCCAGGACCAAGGTCAGGATGGGCCGGGGCCAGACCGGATGGCGGAGAGTATGGGGCGGCTCGATGACCTGCGAGGTGACGCTGGTGAAATCACTGACGAACTGGGCCTGCTTGAGCTGATCGACCACCGAGCTGAAGAGGGACCGCTGGCGTTCCAGCTTGCTTCGCAGATTCTCTTCGGTCAACAGGTCGACCTCGACTTGCTTGGCTTTCTGCTGCGCCTGGTCGAATTGCGTCCGCAGATCCTCGCGCATCGTCTGTACCGACTCGAGGCTCCTTGCGATCGACGCGAGCATGTCCTTGAGCTCGCCCGCCTCTAGACGACTCCGGGCACTCCGGCCGCGATCCCGGATCCGCTCGATCTGCAATTTGAGCTCCTTGACCTTTGCATAGTCCGGTCCGTACCGCTCGACCAGTTGCTGTTGTTCGACGGCGAGCTGGCGGATCAGGTCGGCTTCCCCGTTCTGCGACGAGCCCGCGGTCACAAGGGCCAGCAGGCTGTTCGGGTCCCCGCCCACCTGGGTGATCGCATGAGCGATGGCCCACAGCTCGGCACCG
Organism: Isosphaeraceae bacterium; assembly: GCA_049516015.1. Classification (GTDB taxonomy): domain Bacteria; phylum Planctomycetota; class Planctomycetia; order Isosphaerales; family Isosphaeraceae; genus Aquisphaera. The sequence goes on from JBEKTN010000089.1 coordinate 19,316, forward strand.
TCGCCAGCCAGCTTTCGGCCCACCTCGAGCTGCGTCTTGAGCTGGACGGCCTTGACCATGGCCTCATTGGCCGCCTGGTCCCAGCGCGAGAGACGGCTGGCCCAGAAAGAGTGGCCTTCCTGGCCGACGATCACGTTCGCGTTCGTGCGGCGGAACTCCAGGTACTGGTCTTCCAGTTCCTTGAGCTCCTTGCTCAGATCGTCGCGAGCCTTGCTGATGAGCGTGATCACCAGGCCGCTATTCTTCTGAAAGGTCGCCCCCAGGAATTGCTGATAGCTGGCGACCAGGGCCTCGACCAGTCGGTCGGTCTCCTCCCGGTCGCCCGCCTGGTAATCGACGCGGAAAATCTTGGCCAGACGGTCGGGACGCGTGACCTTGAGGTTGTAGATGGCTTCCTCGACCGGGTCCTTGTCCGCCCGCTTCGCGGCCAGCAGCGTTGGGAGGTGCTCGAGCCCCACTTTCTCGATCGCCTGCTTCACGACCATGGGGCTACAGACGATCATCGAGTGCGTCGGGATATAATCATCGGTTCCTTCCATGAGCCGATTCGGATCGCTGTTGGCCACATTCAAAGGCCGGCCTCCCTGCTGGAGGACGAGCAGCCGGGTCGTCGCCTGGTAAACCCGCCTGGCCGCGGCAACATAGAGACCCGCGAGCGTCAGACAGACGACCGCGGAGATCGCGATCAAGCGCCATCCCTGCCGGAGGACACCGATCAGGCGCCTCATCTCGACCGCCAGTTCCTTCGGAGCCGGATGAGTTTGGTTCTGAGTTGCAGGTTCTGGCATTGGTCGTGTCCTCTCAGGGCGCCACGAGAAGCTTGATCTTCGGGCTGATCTTCGGCTGCACGAGACGGTAGGCAGAGGTTCGATAAGGCGGAGTTATCCCTGAGCTGCATTGCTTGTGACAATGCTCAGCGCAGAGGCTTCGGCGGATTCCCTCCCGGGCCGCCGAGGTTGATCTCCATGCGCGCCTCGAGCCCGGACCGCAGGCGCTCCGCGCGGTTGGGCACGATGGCCGTGACCTTGCACGTTCGACTCTCGGGACTGATCAGGAGGTCGACGTACTCGACCTGGCCCGTGAATGCCTCCGTCTCGATCTCCAGCTCGGCGCCCGAGATGTCGGCCCAGATCTTCACGGCCTGGCCCGGCCACACGCGCCAGGCATCGGTCACATCGAGGTAGCCGGTAACCCGGAGCTCGCTGGGATCGACCACGCGGAGGACCGAATCGAGTCCTGAGATGGACTGTCCGGGCACCTTCAGGACCTCGACCACGACGCCATCATGAGGGCTTCTGATCTCGCGTGACCGGATCGTGGCCTCCGACTGCTTCCGCTGGAGTTCCGCCAACTTCTTGTTCTGCCGAGCATCCTCAATCGACAATCGTTCCGCTTCCTCTTCCTGACTCTGGATACTCAATTCCTCGACCGACGCGAAATTGCGGTTGATCAACTTCTGGGTTCGCTCGAGCTTGCTCAGTGCCAGCCTGTGTCTCGCCTGCGCCACCCGGATGGCTATGTCGCTTGCCGCCTGGGTGGCGCGGGCGTCAAGTTCGGCCCGGAACTCCTCGTCGAGGAGATGGCCGAGGACCTGGCCCGCTTTGACTCTGTCTCCGGGAGCAACGCGGCACTCCTCGAGTACGCCCATCTGGTTCGCACCCAGAAGGGAGGTCTTCTTGTACTCGAGGGTACAGTGCTTGAGTAAAATGCCCCCGGCCTGGGGTGAGTTCCGGGTTGAGCCAGTCTCGTCGCCGCCAAGCGCCAGACCAGCAAGAGTCAGGAAGGCGATTCCGATCTGTTGAGAGCGCATCTTCAGCACTCCGAGTCCTGCCGGACGTCAGGTCTGTTCGTGCCGGTCGCCAATCCGAGGAGATCAGGCCGGCGTCAATCGAACTCGCCTCTCAGACACGTCGTGTCCGGCAACGAGGCTAGCTCAGTGATGTCATGGTCAGGACCAAACGAGTCGCCAGCCACCTGGAACAGTAACCAGGCGTGAGCCGATGCTCCTCATGGAGCAACCGAGCTCTCGAGGCCCGGCCAAAATCTCTGGCCTGGCCCCTTGGTTAATTCGTCACCAGCTCACCATCGAAGCGGGACAATCGTCGCGCCTGGCGGTGGGTTGGGGCACTGCAACGGAGGGGAGAAGTTGAGCCTGACATCGCCAGGATCGCCGAACTGAGGAACCTGACTGGTCCTCGCGATTCTGTGCTCCTGGTGTCGGTTCGAGCCGCGATCGCCTTATGTCACGCTAAATAAAGCATAAACCACCCGTTCGTTCCCGGCAAGTCAACGCCCTTCTTTTGGCGATTTCGAGATCGAAGCGATTCGCTCTTGTCTCTTGCCACGCCAACTAAGCAGAATCTAGGACACCGGCCCCGAAAGTCAACTGAACGACTTCCGGCTTGAAGCCCGCGGCTTCGAGCGTCGGCTGACAGCCCGACCGATAGCCGGACCACAGAATTCCTGATCCCCAGGAATTCCCGACGGACGCGGAGTTGTTTTGCCTCACCGCACACCATACCGACTACCTCTTCTGCGGCCACACCCATCCCCATCGTGCCACGGACAGGCGAGACGGCCCCGCTCGTTGGATCAATCCGGTGCACTGCGTCGTGCACCCGCTGGACCATCGCGCTCGCAAACCCTGCAATCAACCGTCTGGGCACGTCAATATTAGCCCGACAGATGCGCGATTGATAAATTTCGTTAAACCGTATGCCTTTTTTCACAGACGGTGCTAGTATTCCCGCGGCATCTCAGTCCGTGGGATTCATCAGCATGAGTCGGGCCACCTCGCTCTCAATCTGCTGAATTTCTAGAGCGGTTTTCAGATGCATTGCATGCGCCGAGGCTCTCATCCCCCCTACCCCCCCTTCGCAAGGGGGGGAAAGTCGGCGGCGGCTGGCTTTTTTCCCCCCTTGCGAAGGGGGGATACAGGGGGGTTCTTCGAGTGCCTCTGCGTTGCGCCAGGTTCGGCATCCAGGCGATTGAAAACCGCTCTAGGAAACTGTTTGAAAGCCAATGCCCCTCGGGAACAAGGAGAGGGATCATGCGTCTTTGCCTGATCGAAGATCTCGCTGTGGCTGGACTTGAGCCGCTCACGCTGACACGCCCGGTCTATGAACTCTGGCTTGGCTGCTCCAACCTGGGCACCAAGATTGCGACGGCATTTGGGATCGGGGAGGGGCCGCAGCAGCGAGGAGGCGTGGTTCGCTCGCACCTGGTTCCCGTCCAGCACCAGCGCGATCCTCTTGTGGTGGTCAACGATCGCGACTGGCTCGCCCGAGGGCCGGTGATCGTGGCCAACGGGCGCTGGGTCCCTCCCCGGAGCTTCGAGCCGCCCGATTTCCACGGTCCCTGGCTCGGTCTTTGCGGTGGTCAGCCGGCGTGTACCCTGGTCGGACCAGAGGACGCCGTGGAACTCGACCCGCATTCCATCGATTCCTGGTTCGACAGGATCGCCGCCAGGCATTCGGGGATCGATGTGGGCGGAGAGTGGATAAGCAGGCCGTGGGACCTGGTGGCCCGAAATGGCGCCTACATCGAGCGCGATTTCTTGGAGGGACGGCAGAACGGGGTGACCAATCGTCAACTGGCGACCCTTGCCCTGGTCGGGCCGTCCAACCTGCTTAGTGTGCACGAGACAGCGCGCATTGACCCCTACACCGTTTTCGACACGACGAATGGCCCCATCGTGGTTGAACCCAACGTGTGGGTCCAGCCGTTCACCCGGGTAGAGGGCCCATGCTACATCGGCTCCCATACCCAACTCTTTCGGGCGAACATCCGGGGCTCGGTATCGATCGGCCCGAATTGCCGGATCGGCGGCGAGGTCGAGGACTCGATCGTTCATGGTTTCTCCAACAAGTATCACGAGGGCTTCCTGGGCCACGCGTACGTCGGCGAATGGGTGAATCTGGGAGCGATCACCTCCAACAGCGACCTGCGGAACGACTACGGCGAGGTCTTCGTCCCGCTTCAGGGTGACCCTGTCGCGACCGGACAGGCCAAGGTCGGCTGCTTCATCGGCGACCATTCCCGCACCGGCATTGGCTCAATGCTCAACACCGGAACCGCCATAGGCGTGATGTGCAACGTCCTGCCCGCCGGTGTGCTCCTACCCAAACATGTGCCCTCGTTCACAGCCGTTCTCTACGGCCGGGTCGGGCCTGGGTTCTCGCTCGACCAGATGTTCGCCACCGCACGGATCGTGATGGGCCGGCGAGGGAAGGAGTTCACCCACACCGAGGAGCAGCTCTATCGCGGCCTCTACGAGCAGACTCGCCTGGAGCGAGAACGGTCGTTCCAGAGAATTCTCAACCACCGCGCAACGGAGCCGCGAAAAAGTAAGTTGATCAATTCAACGGATACGTTCCCTTGAATGTGGCACAGCTCCCTCGGCTATCCGGGCTGATGACAGCCGGGACGGCTGTCCCACAGAAGAATTGCTGAATGGTTTTTCCCTGACCCTACCGGATTGCAGGTATTGAAGAAATGCCGGGTATCCGGCCGGCGGCATTTTTGTCATCCTACTTCTTTCCAGGGAAGGGGATGCGAGAATGGACGCTCGACCGAAGACCCGGC
>JBEKTN010000090.1:0-23806 GCA_049516015.1 Isosphaeraceae bacterium
TCGTCCGTGAGAACTTTCATCATCCCCTCCCTGGGACCAGTTCTCGAATCCGAAACCACAACGGAGGGGAGTAGAACAGAAAACTCGAATCATGCCGAGACTATTCTGCGGGGATTCCCTTAGCTCCCCCCGCGTGGACTTCGCCCCAATCCTTGTCGGGGTCCGGGGGCCGGACTCGGATCGCGCTGGCAGGAAACTTGGCGGCGGCTGAACTCTCGCGACAATCACGCTCTGGGAACGGCCCACGCCTTCGCCCACGTCACATCCAAGACGGACCTTGCCAAGCGCGGCGCGCCAGCTCGGAGCGTCTGCACAGCGGCCGCGGTGGCGTCGCTGAGAGCAAGCTTCAGCCACTCTTGCGGGATCAATGTCGCGCTGGCCAGTTTGGGCCTCTGCGCCAGAACGTGCGAGCGATACCACGGGCTGTTCTCGCCTGGCTCGCGGCCCACGGCTTCCAGCCAGACCTGGTCTGCAAGTCCCACTGGACTGCGGGCAAGGTGGGCGTGCGGGCTCATGGTGCTTGGGATCACGAAATGTTTGCACGAGACCTGGGATCGTCGGTTTTCCAGTGCGTCGCGGTCCCCCTGGTCGCTCAGAAGAGCGAAATGGCCGTCAGGGCGGATCGGCTTGCCGATGGCCACAAGTCTTTCATACCCAAGCGATTAGATTGCGTCCCATGACCTTGTTCAACCCCGTTTTTAATTTCGTGACGCCTAAAGGCCTAAAACGATGAAAAACGCAGGCTGATGAGGGACTGACTCCAGCCGACGAAGCTGGCTATGTCTTTCTGAGTCAGCCCCCAGCCCCGCGCTTCCTGGCCTCCACGCCCAGTTCCCTCGGTAAAATGACGTTGGGGGCCAGCCACGCTTCCCGGCCGCCCCAAAGGAGGCGGCCCCTTCCGCCTTTGCGACCTTAAAGGCTGCGTGAACTCCCCGTTTCTCGGACTTTTCCGGACTTTTTCTAGACTATTTACGGTCTATCTGTTCAGGTCGTCCATCCTCTTCACGCAACCGCAGGCCGATCGGCAGGGCGTCGCCCAGGGCGATGCTCTCCTGGGCGGCTTCCAGCTCGTGGTATTCGCGGACGGGGCGGAGGATGGTCTCGTCGGCGCCAAGCTGTTCGAGACGGGCCAGCACTTGTTCGCGCAGCGAGTCGGGCAGGTCGCGCGCACGGTCGCCGGAGTAACGAGCGAGCTGAGAGAGCGCGAAGATTGCGTCGCTGGTCTCGCGGCCGGGCGCGTATTGCCGGGTGAGCAGGAAGTCGATCCACTGTTCGACGGCCTCGCGGCGGACGACGGTGTTGGCAAGTCCATACAAAGGGACGCGGGCCCCGAGGCGTCCCAGGCACCAGAGCAGGTAACCGGGCGCGGTTGGTCGGGACAGCTCCTTGATGAGAGGCCCCCCCAGTCCCTCCTTGACCTCGGCAGCCAGCCGCTCCAGGCTGGCGGCGCAGCGCCACATTTCCGCGAGCTCGTGCGGCTCGGGCTTGGGCCGGCCGGCCTTCTTGGAGGGACTGGTGCCCTTCGCCGGCAGGAGAAACGGTGCGATCCGGCGGTAGATCTCGTCGTGATGCTGGCGGCTCAGGCCGGCCGCGACGCGCCGCCAGAGGATCCACCATTCGGCCCAGCACTGCACGTCCTTGGTGTGCTTGACGCCCTGGTGAAAGACGGGCCAGAGAGCCTTGAGCCGGAGCTCGTCGAGCAGGTAACCACGGCCGGGGCGCAGCGAGAAGCCGGCGAGGTTGAACCAGCGCGATTCATGCTGGGGGCTCTTGAGCCGCTGATCGGCCAGATCGCGCAGCGGCTCCCACCAGGCGCGAAGCGCCGAGGGCGGCCACTGATCGCGAGCAACGTCGATCAGCTCTTCGAGCCGCTTGATCAGACGGGCGGGCCCGATCTCGGAGCTGGCTGCCGACGGCGCGGCCCCGAACGCGTCGCGGATCGCGGCGATGGCCGCGTCGAGCTCGGACTGCTCGATGATCACCCGGTCGGTCTCCGCACCGGCGACCACCGCCCGCGCCTGGGGCTGGCCCGCCGGGCTGCGAAGCTGGATTTGCAACCGCCAGCGGCGGGCGTCGGTTCGCGACTGGCACCAGAGCTCGATGGTGCCAACCTCCGTGACCCGCGCGGCCAGGCTGACCGGAACGCGCTCGGCCTTCGCCTTGCGGCCGACGCGCATCAGGCTTTGCAAGGGCGGCAGCTCGCGGATCGAGTCGGGGTCGGCGACCACCAGGTCCCCGGGCCGATCGTCGGGACGGACCGAGCTGCTGGCCAGAGGAAAGACGACCGGCTGGCCCATCAAGAGGTCGAAGTCGTGGCCGTCGATCGTGGTTTCATCGCCCTCCTGGGCGTCGCGCGCCACGACGCACATCCACGGTCTGGCCACCTGCCTGGTCTCGAGCCCGACATAGAACGAACGCGCCGTTCCACCGCCGATACGAATCCCGCCGCCACGGCGAACCACACCGTAATAGGCCGCTCCCTGGGCCACGGCCAGGTCGAGCGAGATGTTGGTGAGGACGCGTGGCGAATAGGCCGGTCCGGGGTCATCGCGGAACCACGAGGCCACGACCTCGACGATCCGATTGCGGACGCTATCCGGCGTCAGAGCCCCGCCGTTGAAGAGAATCGCGTCGGGCCGGGCCGGGCGGTCCTGGCTCGGGTGACCGCCCTGGCCGATCGCCTCGGCCCGATGCCGGCGCAGAAAGGCGCTCAGGTGCCTGGGCACGGCCGGATCGGCCACGAACGGCAGGCCGAACTCTTGCAGTCCCAGCTTCGACCCGCGCTGGGGCTCCTCGTCGCGGTGGATCCTGGGAAAGAAACCATCGAGCGCAGTCGCTTGAACGTCTTGCCGCGTCAGCTCCGACTGGATGCTGCCGCCGATGATCCGAGAGCCGCGTCCGGCGATGGTTACCGGCCACCGCTCCAGCAGGGGCTGTTGCTCGATGAGCAGCTTCTCCTTGGCGGTCCGGCAGGCAAACCGCAAGGCGCTCCATTGTTCGGTATCGAGCCGAACGCCGCCCAGTTTCTTCTCGACCTGATGCGCCAGGGCAAGGTCGATGTTGTCGCCGCCGAGCATGAGGTGGTCGCCCACGGCGACGCGGCGAAAGCCCGGCCCGGTCAGAGTTTCGACCACGGTGATCAGGCTGAAGTCGGTCGTGCCGCCGCCGATGTCGCAGACCAGGATCAGCTCGCCGGCACGCACCTCGCGCTGCCAGCGGTCCTGGTGCGAGACGATCCAGCAATAAAACGCCGCCTGCGGCTCCTCGAGCAGCGTGATCGAGGCCAGCTCGGCCTTCTTCGCGGCCTCGAGAGTCAGCTCCCGGGCCGCCTCGTCGAACGAGGCAGGCACGGTCAAGACAACCTCTTGCTGCTCGAGCCGCCGCGCCGGGTCTTCCTTGGCGAAGTGGTCGTTCCAGGCGTCGCGGATGTGCCGCAGGTAGGCTGCCGAGGCCTCGACGGGCGAGACACGCTTGATCTCCTGAGGCGAGCCCCAGGGCAGGATGTCGGCCTCCCGGTCCACGCCGGGATGACAGAGCCAGCTCTTGGCGCTGCTGATCAGGCGGCTGGGCACACGGGCCCCTTGGATTCTTGCGAACTCGCCAACGATCCGGTCGCCGCCGTCGCTCCAGGGCAACCTCGCCGCTCCGGGTGGAAGCTCGGGCCCGCCGGCGAGATAGAGGAACGAGGGGAGCATGCTCCGGGGGGCCGACTCGCCCGCCGCGACGAGTTGCGGAACGTCGAACATCCGGATGTCGGCCGCCGGCAGGTCGCGCCCTTTTGTGTCCACATACGCCGCTGCGCAGTTGGTCGTGCCCAGATCGATGCCGACAATGTACCGTGACCGAGTCATCCTGCGCTCGCCTCAAGTTCCGCCTGGCGTTTACCAAAGACTATCATAAGGGCCGCAACCCATTCCGTAAAACGGACATGGCGGACTCGCGCAGGCACGCAGAGCATGACGCACATGGGCATTCTCCCGCAGGTCACGCAAAGCGTGACAGATGGCCCCGGGTTTCCCGATTGGAATTGTGATCAGGTCGATCGCGGCGCAGGATCGGGTTGACCGCGGACGCCGGCGATCAGCCGATCGACGTCGCTGGTCGCGGCGGTGGCCCCTTCCGTGAGGCCGTCGGTCGCCGCCGCCGGCAGTACAGCCCCGGCCGCCTTGGCGGCGAAGGCGACGGGGAAGACGACGCCAAAGCTGACGGCATAGCTGGTCGAGTAGACGGCCTGGCTCAAGCCCTCGACGATCGGGGCACTGTCGCCTTGGGAAGCCACGGCCGGGGCAATCTCATCCACCTTACCGTGCTCGCGCAGCCAACGTTCCTGGAACGTGAACCGGGCAGCTTTCTCGACGCCCTGAATGAACGCGTTGTCGAGCACCACCCCGAGAGCCGCTCCCAGGAACGGGATTCCTTCTTCGACCTTCTCCTCCACGAGCGTCGAGCCAATCTGCTCCACGAGATCGTCTCCCACCTCATCCTCGAGTCTGGACTCAGCGATCGCGGAAAGGCGTCGCTCGTCGTCCCTGGTCAACGTTCCGTCCTCCACCCTGCGGATCAAGCGGCTGGCGCTCAGCCTCTCCCCGGGATCGTCGAGCAAAGACAGCCCGATAATCGCGACGACGAGTGTCTCGTCTGCGGGGTGCTCGAGCGCATAGCCATAACAAGCGGCCACGCGATGGACGGTCCGCAGGGCCAGAATGATCTCGGCGGGCAGTTCCAGGAGCTCGGTCACCTCTCCACCTACGTTGGCGAGCAAGCTTTCCGACGTGATGATCTCCCGGCTGGTGTCGGCCACGTTCCTGACGAGTCGGTCGCACCGTTCCAGCGGGCCGTCGTACAGCTCCTTGACATGATCGATGCCCAGGACACGCTGCACCACGTCGCGACCATGCTCCCAGTCGGCCGCCTGGTGGAGTCGGGCAAACATCGACCGCGCCTTGTCGGCCGGTACCAGCTTCTCGAACACGCGGGCCAGCGGCCACTTCAGCGTCTCGACAGTCCGCCTGAGCAGGCCGGGCTTCCGGGCCTTCCAGGCGGCGATCAACACGATTTGCTGTGCCTCGTAGGTTGTCAATGATGATTGTTCCATGATCCCAACTGTGCGGCTTTACGCCGCGGCGAGAGGCGCTGGGTCCGGGTTCGTCTGGCTATGTGCCCCGTTTCAGATTTCACCGTAGGGTGGGTCGAGCGCAGCGAAGCCCACCATACGGGTTCGATCCGTTCAAGACCGGTGCCGAAGGCTTCTGCTTGGCCGGCCGCTGGGTCGGGTCGTAGCGCCCCGGCGATCGTAGCGCAGAACATGATGCCAAAGTTGCAGAGCTTCCGCCAGGCGCAGGGGGTCAGGCCCACAGGAGCTCGTACCCGGCGTGAGCGTCAGACGCGACCGGAACGGGAGCGGCTCAGGGTTCGGGCCATGAGCGTCGCCTGGGTCCCGTTGCGCTCTTCCTCCGTCGCATCCGGAGCGGGCCTGCGCTGGACGTAAGTCCCGTCCGGTTGCATGTCCCAGGCTTGACGTTGATCGCGGAGACCGACCTCGAGGATCTCCCAGAGTCGTTCCTTCAAGGCACGAGGCTCGACGGGAGCGATGGCCTCAACCCGATCCGAGAGGTTGCGGTGCATCCAGTCGGCCGAACCGATGAAAAACTCGCCGTCGAGCGGGTCTTCCGCACCGCTGGCGAAGTAGAAGATCCGCGGGTGCTCGAGGAACCGTCCGATGATCGAGATGATCCGGATATTCTCGGTGTAACCCGGGACTCCGGGGCGGAGGCAGCAGAAGCCGCGGACGATCAGGTCAATGGGCACCCCCGCGCGTGAAGCCGCGCAGAGGGCATCGCAGATCGGAGGATCCTCGAGCTGGTTCATCTCGGCGATGATCCGCGCGGGGAGTCCAGCCTGGTGATGCGCGATCTCCCGCTCGATCATTTCGAGAAATCGCGTCCGCATGGTCATGGGTGAGATCAGCAATTTCTGGTAGTTGCGCTTGAGCGAGTAACCGGTCAGGTAATTGAACAGGTCAACGAGATCTCCGGTCAGGACCGGATTGCATGTGAAAAGACCGAGGTCGGTGTACATGCGGGCTGTGCGGACGTGATAATTCCCCGTGCCTATGTGGGCATAGCAGCGCACTCCGTCGGCCTCCTGGCGGACCACCAGGGCTGTCTTCGTGTGCGTCTTCAGGCCGATGACACCGTAGACGACATGGGCGCCGACGCGCTCCAGTTCCTCGGCCCAGTGCAGGTTGCGCGCCTCGTCGAAGCGGGCGCGAACCTCGATGAGGCAGACGACCTGTTTCCCCGACTCGGCCGCGCGAACCAGCGACCGCACAAAGGGAGTGTCGTCGCCCACTCGATACACCGTCATCTTGATCGATCGCACCAGGGAATCGTCGGCCGCGGTGTGGATGAAACGCTCCACGCTCGAGTCGAAGCTCTCGTAAGGATGGTGGACCAGGATGTCGCCAGCCCGGATCGCCGCGAAGATGTCCGACTCCGGGTCGGGCAACATCAAGGGCTCCACCGGATTCCATGGCACATCCCTGAGCTCGGCCCGCGACAGCGAGGCGACGCTCAGCAAACCCGTGTAGTCGAGCTCACCCGGCAGCTCGTACACGTCTTCTTCCGTGAGCTCGAACTGCACGACCAGCAGTTCGCGAACCCAGGGGTCCGGCTGTGCCTGGAGCTCGAGCCGGACGACAGGCTCGTACCGCCTCTGCTTCAGCTCCTCGGCCACCTGCTGGCGCAGGTCGCCTGCGTCTTCGTTCAGCTCCACCTCGGCGTCGCGGGTCACCCGGAAGAGCGTGGTATCGATAATCTCCATGCCGGGAAAGACTGCATCCAGGTTGTGCTCGAGGATGTCGTGGAGACGGACGAACACATCAGTCTGGCCCGGAGCCTTGGTCCGCAGAGCAACCCACGACGGCAGCACGTTGGGCACCTTGATCCGCGCAAAACAGCGCGAGCCGGTCTCGGGATTGCGGAGGATCACTCCCAGAGAGGTCGAAAGATTGGAGAGAAACGGGAACGGGTGCGCTGGATCGTACGCCAGGGGGATGAGCACGGCGAGGACATTCGCCAGGAAATACGCTCTGCCCTCTGTGCGTTGCTCGGCCGTCAGCTCGTCCCAATCGGCCAGCCAGACGCCGTGCCCCCTCAGCTCGATCACCAGGGCGGAGAATGTTTCGCCTTGCTCCTGGAGCATGCAAAGCAGCCGCGCGCGAATGTTTCGCAGCAGCTCCTCCGCGCCAGCCTCCGCGTTCTCGGTATGTCGTTTGAGAAGCTGGATCCGCTTCATGAAGAACTCATCGAGGTTCGATGAGAAGATCGCCAGGAACTTGAGGCGCTCGAGCAGGGGCGTACGCTCGTCCTGGGCCTCGTGGAGGACCCGGCGATTGAACTCGAGCCAGCTCAGATCCCTATCCTGGTAGACGACTTCCGAGCGCGTCAACGGTGCAACGGTCTCCGCTCGAGGCTCTTGCGCCATGTTGATCTACCTCGAAGCCCTCGCAAACGAGGAGCGTGTTCTCGAAAAAAGCGGCGATTCTTCAAGGTCGTCCAGCGGCAGACGATCCAGCGGACACGTCAGACGCCCCGACGATCAAGGAACCGGGCAGGGTTTGGCGTCCCAGATATCCCGGGCATACTCGCTGATCGTGCGATCGCTGGAGAACCGGCCGCTGCCGGCCACATTGACGATTGCCCTGGCGGTCCATCCCGAGGGATCCTGGCGGTAGAGCGCGCCGATGCGCTCCTGGGCCTGAACGTAACTGTGCAGATCGGCCAGGTGCATGTAGCGATCTCCATGCGCCAGCAGCGATTGGCGAATCGGTTCGTAGAGGCCCGCCTCACCGGAGTTGATGTGGTCGCTGAAGAGCAGGTCGAGGGCGGCGCGCGTCTCCGGCTCGTGATCGTAGTGCCAGTAAGGGCTGTACCAGGGGCTGCTGGAGGCGACTTCGTCGGCGGTGAGGCCGAAGAGGAAAATATTTTCCGGACCGACTTCCTCCGCGATCTCGATCGTCGCGCCGTCGCGCGTGCCCACGGTCAGTGCACCGTTCATCATGAATTTCATGTTGCTGGTGCCGCTGGCCTCGTATCCGGCGGTCGAGATCTGCTCCGAGACCTCGCTGGCTGGAATCAAACGCTCGGCCAGGCTGACCCCGTAATTGGGCAGGAAGATGACTCTCAGCCGCCCCCGGACGAGTGGGTCGCCCTCGATGGCCCGGGCCACGTCGTTGATCAGCTTGATGATCAGCTTGGCCAGGCGATAGGCGGGCGCGGCTTTGCCGGCGAAGAAGAACGTCCGCGGCGGCGGATCGAACCCCGGGTCGGACCTGAGCCGATGGTACAGGACCGAGATGTGCAAGACGTTGAGCAACTGCCGCTTGTACTCATGAATTCGTTTGACCTGGCTGTCAAAGATCGGCGCCTCGTCCAGGGTGATGTCCAGCTCGCGCTTGGCCCACGCCGCGAACCTGGCCTTGGCGGCCTGCTTGGCCTGTCGAAAGCGGTCGCGAAAGCCGGTATCGCCGGCCAGGCCGCGGAGCGCGTCCAACCGGCCCAGATCCGTGACCCAGGTCTCGCCGACCGCCTCGGTGAGCAAGGCGGCCAGGTCGGGATTGGCCATCATCAGCCAGCGCCTCGGAGTCACGCCGTTGGTCTTGTTATTGAAGCGATCCGGGAACATCCGGGCAAAGTCGGCCACGGTCTTTTCGCGCAACAGGCGGCTGTGAATCTGGGCCACGCCGTTGGTGCTGTGCGTGCCCACGATCGCCAGGTTGGCCATGCGCACCTGGCGCGCTGGTGTCTCCTCGATCAGGCTCATGCGCCGCACGCGATCCTCGTCGCCGGGATACCGCGTCTGGACGTCGTGCAGGAAGCGGGCGTTGATCTCGCAGATGATCCCGAGGTGGCCAGGAATGAACAGCTCGAACAGCTCGACCGGCCACTTCTCGAGGGCCTCGGGAAGCAGCGTGTGATTGGTGTAGGCAAGGGTGCCCACGGTCAGCTTCCAGGCTTCGTCCCAACCGAGCCGCGCCTCATCAACGAGGATTCGCATGAGCTCGGCGACGGCCATCGCCGGGTGAGTGTCGTTGAGCTGGATCGCCACCTTGTCGGGCAGGTCCTGCCAGCCGTTGCCGCGCTGCCGGAACCGGCGAATGATATCGCCCAGCGAGCAGGCGACCAGGAAGTACTCTTGCAGGAACCTCAGCGATCGGCCCCGCGGCGTCGAGTCGTCCGGATAGAGCACCCTCGTCAGCGACTCGGCGGCGGTCTTGTCGAGCACCGCGTCAAAGAACTCGCCGCCGGAGAATTCGCCGAAATCGAAGAAGTCGGGCGACGACGCGCCCCAGAGCCGCAGGGTGTTGATCGTCTTGCCGCCGTAGCCGACGACCGGACGATCGTATGGCACACCCAGCAGGTGGATGGGCTGGCGCGGGATCTGGTCGATCGTTCCACCTTCGATCCGGAACGAGCAGTTGAGCGGAACTTCAACCGTCTCGGTCATCCGTGCGATTTCCCAAGGATCGGGATGCAGCAGCCAGTTGTCGGGCTGCTCGACCTGGTAGCCGTTGCGGATCTCCTGACGGAACATGCCGTACTCGTACCGCAGCCCGTAGCCGATCGCGGGGATCTCGAGCGTTGCCAGCGAGTCCAGGAAACAGGCAGCCAGCCGGCCAAGGCCCCCGTTGCCCAGCCCGGCGTCGGGCTCCGCCTCCTGAAGCCGGTGCCAGTCCTGGTGAGGATCCGAGCGCAAGTCCTCGTCAACGAACGACTGGACTTCCATGTTGGTGACCGTGCTCAGCAGGGTGCGACCAATGAGAAACTCCATCGACAGGTAATAAACCTGCTTGAGGTTCGCACGGTCGTGGATCGACTGCGTGAGCAGCCAGCGCTGAGTCAAGAGGTCGCGGAGCGACCGGGCCATTGCCTCGAAGCGCTGCCGCTGGTCCGCCTGCTCCGTCGTGACGACGTGGTCGAAGACCAGGTGGCGATCGTAGTAGTCACGATCGGCGAACCGGAATTCTGCTTCGTATTGCTTCAGACTTTCCTCGGTCGTCAGGCTGGCCACGTGCTTTGTCCCCTCCGGGCAAGGGTTCGCGACTGTCAACGCCTCGAAGGGCCTATCATCGACCGCCGCCGCGGTGCTTGCAAGGTGGCTCTCGATTCGCGCGAACTGTCAACTGAACTGACCGCTGACGTACTCCTTGGTCAACGTTTCACGCGGGTTGTCGAAAACTCCGGCCGTCTCGCCGTACTCCACGAGGAAACCGGTGCGGCCATTGCTGGTATCAACATAATAGAACGCCGTCATGTCGGCGACCCGCCGGGCCTGGTCCATGTTGTGGGTGACGATGACGATCGTGAACCGCTGCTTGAGCTCGCGCATCAGGTCCTCGATCTTGCGGGTGGCGATCGGATCGAGGGCCGAGCACGGTTCGTCCATCAGAAGAACCTCGGGCTCGGTGGCGATCGCCCGCGCGATGCACAGGCGTTGCTGCTGGCCGCCGGAGAGCGACAGACCGCTTTGCTTGAGATTATCCTTGACCTCGTCCCAGAGGGCCGCGCTCCGCAGGGCTTGCTCGACCCGGGCAGGGATGTCGCCGGGGTAACGGTTGAGCCTGAGGCCGAACGCGACGTTCTTGAAGATGCTCATGGCGAACGGGTTGGGCATCTGGAACACCATGCCGATGTTCCTGCGCACGGCAACCGGATCGACCTCATCGTCGTAGATGTCCAGGCCGTAGAGGAGCACTTCTCCCTCGAAGCGGAACCCGCGCACCAGGTCGTTCATCCGGTTCAGGCAACGCAGCGCCGTGCTCTTGCCGCACCCGGAAGGGCCGATGAAGGCGGTAATGGTCCCCTGACTGATGGGAATCTGGACATCCCGCAGCGCCAGGAAGTTGCCATAGTAAACGTTGTCGATCCGGCAATCGATGGCGAGGCCGTTGACCGACTCGGATGCCGGACCGTTCGAAGGTCGATCGTTCGGGTCGCTGGACATGATGTACGGTTCCTCACTTCTCTGCTTGCGGGGTAGACCTTCAGCGGAGCTCTTCCGACCGGTCTGAGACCACTTGTGCGAGGATGTTGGCGGCCAGGACCACCACGACCAAAACGAGCGCCGCCAGCCAGGCCATCCCGATCTGATTGGGGTAGGGTACGCCGGCAAAGTTGTAGATCAAGACCGCGAGGGAAGCCGTCGGCTCCATGAACGGCGCGTGCGGCCAGTAGTCGAAGAAGAGGGCTGTAAAGAGGAGCGGCGCGGTCTCGCCGGCGGCCCGTGCCACGGCCAACATCACCCCGGTCAGAATGCCGGGGAGGGCCGTGGGCAGGACGACCTTCCAGACCATCTGAGTGCGTGTCGTCCCCAGGGCCATGGACGCCTCGCGCATTTTCTGGGGCACGCCGCGAATCGCGTCGGCGGCGGTCAACATCACGATCGGTAACATCAAGATCGACAGCGCGAAGCCACCCGCCCAGGCCGAAAAGTTTCCGGTGACCAGCACCACGACGATGTAGGCGAACACGCCGGCCAGGATCGACGGCATGCCCGTGAGCACCTTGGCGGCAAACTTCGCGACCGTGGCGGTACGGCTCTCGGAAGCGAATTCGCCCACGAAGACCGCCGCCAGCACCCCGAGCGGCACCGCGATCACCGAGGCGATCACGACCATCAAAACGGTTCCCACCAGGGCGTTGCCCAGCCCCCCTCCAGGCATCCCCGCGGCCGGGGGGAGCTCCCAGAACACCGAGGGCCGCAACTTGGCGATGCCGCGAATGACCACCATGAAGAGCACGGAGACCAAGGGAACAAGCGCCAGGGCCGACATCGTCAGGGCCAGCACGGTCATGCCGCCGCTGAACAGCGTATGCCACGACCTCAAGGACCTCCGGAGATTCAGTCGAGAGACCCGCCTCTGCCCCGGCTCGGGTATCGACAAGGTAGCGGGGCCGGACGAACTCATTTTTGGAGCCCTCCCAGGGCCTCGGATGCTCGATTTAGCATGAATTCGCCGATGATATTGATCACCAGGGTGATCGCCAGGAGCACCAAGGCCGCATACATGAGCGCCCCGATCTCGACCTTGTTGGCCTCGGCGAAATGATTGGCCAGCAGGGCCGCCAGGGTCGTGCCGGGTGAAAACAGGGACCAGTTGAAGACCTCGGCGTTGCCGATCAGCATGGCCACGGCCATCGTTTCCCCGACGGCCCGGCCGAACCCGAGGATGATCGCCCCGAAGATCCCCGGCGCCGCGGTGGGGAGAACGACCAGGAGAATGGTCTGCCAGCGGGTTGCCCCCATCCCAAAGGCGGCCTCGCGCAACCGGTTGGGGACGGCCACCATCGCATCCCGGGAGATCGCCGAGATCGTCGGCAGAATCATGATCGCCAGGACCAGCGCCGTCGGGAACAATCCCGGGCCGCTCAGCCTTGTGCTGAAGATCGGGATCCAGCCCAATCCGCTGTGGATCCAGTTGGCCACCGGGCGTAAGAGGGGGATCACCACGAAGAGTCCCCAGAGGCCGAAGACCACGCTGGGGATCGCCGCCAGCAACTGAACCACGTTCCTGACCACCCACTCCCACTTCGGGGGTAGAAAGTCCTGGCTCAGCACGATCGCGACCGCCAGCCCGAACAACGTGCCCAGAACCAACCCCAGGATCGCGCTATAGAGAGTGCCGGCGATCTGCGGACCGATCCCGAAGTCGTCCCGGGTGGGGTCCCAGGTTGTCCGAACCACGAACCCCGGACCGTACTTTTGGACCGCTGGCCAGGCCGTGGCCCCGATCCGGATCACGACCACGACGATCAGGAGCACGACCAGCCAGGCGACCACGCGCGTCAGCGCGCGGAACCCCCGGTCGGTGTAAACCTCGAATGCGGTCGGAATTCGAGTGAGCGGATCAGGCATGCTTGCTCCCATCCATAGTCGTTGACGCGGCCCCGACACGCGGGAACGGGCCGGGGGCCACCCGTTGGTGTCGAATTACTGTCGCGACTGTCGAGGCGATTCGGCAGTCCTCCAGGCGGTTTTGGCAGGGGGGGTGCTCTCGACCTCGATGGTCTCGATCGCCCCGCGCACGCGACTCGCAACCGACTCGGGGAGCGGCACATACCCGAGATCACGGCTGTACGTCTGTCCCTCCGAGACACCGTACAGGAGGACCTTCTTGAGGGTCGCGCCGATCTTCGGGTCGTCATAGACCTTGCGGCAGAGCATCCAGGTGTAGCTCACGATCGGGTAAGAATCAGGCCCGGGGGGATCGGGTACCCAGGCCACCAGGTTTTCCGGCATCACCGCAGTCGCCAGCGCGGCCCGCGCGGTCTCGATCGACGGGGGCACGAACTTCCCCTCTTTGTTCTCGAGAATGGCCGTGGGAGTTTTGGAGTAAATCGTGTAACCGAACTCGAGGTAGCCGATCGCGCCGGGGGTCTGGTCGATCGTGAACGCGACCCCCGGGTTCCCCTTGGCACCGATGCCTGTGGGCCAGCTCACCGCCTTGCCGACCCCGGGACCGGACTTCCACTCGGGACTGATCTCACTGAGGTGCTTGGTCAAGACGTAGGTCGTCCCACTACCGTCGGACCGGCGTACCACCGTGATCGGCAGGTCCGGCAGCGTGACGCCCGGGTTCGCCCGGGCGATGGCCGGGTCGTTCCACTTGGCGATTTTTCCCAGAAAAATCTGGGGGTAGACCTTGCGGGGCAGCCGGATCCGTTGCGCGACTCCGGGAAGATTGTAAGCCAGGACGACGCAGCCGGAGGTCATCGGCAGAAGCACCACCCCCCACTTCTTGGGCACTTGCTTGATTTCCTCGGACGACATCGCCGAGTCGCTCGCCCCGAAATCGACCAGCCCCGCCGTGAACTGCCGGATCCCCGCCCCGCTTCCGAGCCCCTGGTAGCTCACGCGCACGGATGGCTCGATGTTGTAGTACTCGCGGAACCATCGTTTGTAGAGCGGTTCGGGAAAAGTCGCGCCAGCTCCCTGCAGAGTGACCAAATCCGATGAACCACACCCTGTCCAGAACAGACACGAAAAAGCAAACCACATCAGGGGATGCCGGTATCTCACAACCATTGGTTTGCTCTCTTCTTTGTCTTACATGGTAAAGATGGCAACCCTTCGAAACTTGAGCTAAAATACGAATTTACTCCACACAAGGTCCAACCAACAAGTGTACGCAATGAGAAGATTTGATGAATAAGCCCCCGTGATGGCAAGGTCGGGCCCGGGCTCCGGCGGCATTGTTTTGCTCAACCTCATAAGACTACTCCGTTAAATTTTCGGGACAAAAGAACTTGCGTCATTTGCCCCGAAAATTTAACGGAGGTAGTATTAGGCCGGCTTGGGGAAAGATGATCTTCCCTTCGGCATGGCAATCTTCTCGGCTGGCTGCACGGAGATCACAGCGCTCTCCTGCCGTACTTCAACGCTCGGCGGCCCCAAAAGCGCGGAGGCAGCCGCCGGACCGCCTTCCTACGGGTGGCAACGGCCGCGCTCACAGGCCGGCACTTCTGCGGGAACGCATTTGATGGCATCCTCTTCCTTGGTTTGGATCTTCTTGATGAGGTAGCGACGAGTATGGGGGTGCCCGCAGTGGCCTGAGTCACATCCGAGGTGGCCGAATAAGCCCGCGCAATAAGGCAGGCACAGAGGCTCACTGCCGGAGGTGTAAACCACCTTGGTGGTCTTTTTCACATAGTGTTCGGGAACACAGGTAGTCTTGGTTGGAGCGCAGGTGGCGCCGTGGGGTCCGGCCAGCAGTGCAGGGGTGCCAGCGGGGACCCCACCGAGGCCACCTGGGAAAGGCGTAGGAGTTTGCCCCAGGAGAGGGCTCCCTCCCAGCAAGGCGACTCCGATCAATCCGAAGAGATACTTCTTCATCTTGGCTATCTCCTATGGGAATCATGCCCAGTAAAGTTCCTGGAGGGAGGGCGTAGCGAATCTCACCTTGCTGCGGCCCGGCGTGCTCCTCGGTCGGACCGAAAGATCATCCGCCGGGCCAAGGACTTTGGACCCTTTACGCCCGATCATCAAAACTGGATCTGCAACTCCGTCCCGAAACCGTTAATGTAGCCGGCGAAGGCGCCGGGAGGCACGTCGGAACGACGGTCGGAGACCCAGTCGATCATAAGGTTCATGTTCCTGTTAAGGTACCAGTTGAGGGCCAGGGACAACCCGTCTAGCCTGCCGCCCGCGATGCGGTTAAGTCCAGTACCGTCGTTGAGGTTCACATACGAGTAGCGGGCAGCAATTTCCCATGCACCTGTGCCCACGTTCAGGCGGCCGTTCTCATCCCGGACAAACCATGCGTTGGTGTAAGGACCGCCTGCTCCGTAGTAATACCTGGCTAAAGTGCCAATTTTCTTGTCGTAGCCGCGGTTCTCGCCCGTCAGCGTGTAGGCCAACTGGACGTACCCGCCGTTGAACATATAATTCTGTCCAGGCTTTATTGCGGGATTGAATGTTTGCCCCGTTGGGTTGGCGCCCACCGCGCCGTTGACGAAATTCCACCCGTACTCGGCCTGCACAGAGAACGGTCCCCAGATTTGCAAGAGTTCCAGGCCCAGGAGGTATTGACTGGCGGCTGCAATCGTGCCGGTGTCGATCAGGCGGTTACTGTTGCTGTTGGGGACGGATTGGGAATTGGACGCGGAGGCGGCAGGGACGTCGTCGCGCAGCTCGGGCCGGGCCCGCAACTGCATAAGCCGGAAGGGGGAGGTGGCGAGGGTGTCCTGCCCGTTGCGATAGCCGTAGGAGATGCCCAGGTGAAGCAACTTGCGGCCTTCCTCTTCGTACAGGGGCAGACCGGTCAGGCGGCCCTGCCAGCCCCACTGGCCAGTGCCGAAGAAGGCGCCGCTGGAGGCCCCTTGATCGGGGCGAAAGATCATGAATTGTTGGGACATGCGATCATCAAAGTAAGTGTTGTTGAACCAGATGCCGGTGGAAAAGTTCTGGTTGAGTTCGATGGCTTCGGAGTAGGACGACCGCTCCATGAAGGTCATATCACGGCTGGAGGCGGTCATATCGCCTTCGAGCCCCATCGGGGTTTTGCAATGTCCCATGCGGATCGTACCGATGAAGGGGATCTTGTTCACGCCTATCCAGAATTCGTCAAGCCCTTCCGAGCTGAACTGATCATTTTCCGCGGCTAGTATCAGTCTGTACTCGAAGATGTCCCAGAACGTGCCCTCGATATACGGGCGGATGCGGCGGAAGAATGTGCCATCCTGGAGGGGGCCGATGCCGCCCCTGTTGACGCCGGAAGCCACTCCCTGTGCGTGTCCCGGTCTTCCATCGGCAGGGGCGTTCAGGTAGTTGGACTGGCCAAACCACACGTTGTCCCATTGAGCCCAGATGCCGGGGTGCATGGTGAAGTCCTCGTCGGGCGTCGCAAACCATAGGAACAAGCCGGTTTTTTCAAAGTGGGGCGTGATCTTCAAGTTCTCGCTACCGATTCGGTGGCCTTCCTGCGCCTGTTTCGCCTCCTTCGCGTCCTCCTCTTGCGTCTTGGTGGCCTCCATTTCCATCAGATAGTTGTCGACGAAAGACTTGACAGTGTGCTCGTCGAGCGGCGTGGTGCCGGCCGGTTTGGCGGTGCCCTTTGCAGCGTTGCCGGCTTGCATTGCCTGGATCGAACGCATCAGTTCTTGGTTCTGTCGCTCCAGCCGCTCAAGGCGGGCGCGGAGGTCCGCGTCGGTGTTCGGCGGCGCCCCGGTGTTTGATGGCGGGGCAGTAACCTCTGGCGCAGCGGGGAACGGCAGCCCGGTGGGGACTTGCTGCGCTTCGAGCACGCTTGGGACAACCAGCAAGGCCGCGCTGCAAACGACCAGGAAGGCCGCGCTGCAAAGGACCTGCTTCAAAAATTGTGTGACCATGAACCAGAATCCTTCCGGATGGCCGGGTTTGTTTGAGAATCTGCCATTCGCACGCCAGTGCCTGCCGCGTTGGCCCTTGCCCAGCATTGCCGAAGAGCTGTGCGCCTACCCGCGCACGACCGCCGGGCCTCTTCGACTTTGCAAGGGCAAGTGGCAGGTGGAACTTACCCAAGAACCCAAAGAGGTCCATCCACCTTTGGGAAGAAACTAAACGGGCGCCGAATTATCGGCGCTTCTCGTAAGTCGCTGTTCAGAAACTCCTTCTGGTCTCCGCGGACCTGTTCAGATTACCCGCCCGATGAGACCTGGGGGGACCGTGTCGACTGTGAATTCATTCCTGCCGGTCGCCAAGGAAGCCCGCGCAGACGCGGGAGTATGCGGCCGAACGCGGGAACGGGCTTCTTGCGCATTCCCCGGTTGTTAATGGTTGTATCGGAAAGGCGGGGAATTATATTTATGAAGATAAGGTGAAGAAATTCAAATTCCGGGTACAGTCGGGACCTCTCTTGATCATCGCTCAACCTGCGTTTCGGGGGGTTGGGGCAACCAGCAGTTCGATCAGCGCCCCAGCAACGCCTTGCCGCGTCGGGGGATATTATAGACGAACTGGAAGAACCCCGGATCCAGCGGCAGTTTCTCCTGCGAGATCCCCCAATGTGGCCGGAGCCAGGAACTCAGTAAACAACGACACGACACAGGGCTAAAAGAACCGCTCGTCCTGGTAGGATCGGCCATGGTAGCGCAACCGGCCAGATGGTAAACCTTTGCGGTAAGCTGTTCTGCGCTGGCCTTCCCCGACGGAAGCACGGGGTCGTGGCACCAAACCTCGGAGATGATTCAGGAAGACATGAAGATCATGGAACCACAGAGCGACCCCATCCGGAGGATGGGGTCGCTCTGTGGTTAGAGGCGTCTGTATTTCGGATGGGCTTCGATGTCCCACACTACGCCTTCCGGCGGTTTCTTAGCCCTTTGTCGTCTCGTTGATCGAAATCTCCCCATTTCGCGTCCGTCATGACTGTATGCTCGGTACCATCGTGATCGATGATCGTCCACTTCTGCCGGAACTCACCTGGTCGGCGCTGATTCTCGGTCGTGTGCACTAGTCGCACTCGAATCATGATCGTGCTCCAATTTGGGTGTGCCCGAGAGGCGAGCTGCCCCCCGGCACCCCAATGTGGCATGATTCCGAGAGTTGTTCAGCCCGGATCACGATCAAGGATGCAGCGGTGGGGCCGCGAACCTGGCCTCGATCAGTTTCAGCAAGTGGCCTTCTCCTGGCCCGTATTGAAAGGTCACCTTGGTTTTCGCCGCAATGGTAAGCTTACTGCCGGGAACGAAGCTAACGGGCGTTGATGGCGACGTGGACGCCGTATTGGTTGTGAAGGTCCACCCTGTGGCCTGCAGTACGCGCAGCGGCTCGGTCAGAGTGACCTTGGCGGAGAGCGGGGAAGTGGGCCACATGATGTACTGGTCGGCACCGAGGACCAGAGCAGTTTTGGTTAGGTCGGTGGTGCGATGATAAATGGCCACAGTCGCAGTCGGAGTCGCCAGCAGTTGGCGCGACTCCAGGCTATTCGTCCGCAGATCCAGATCAAGAGCACGCCGAGACTTGCGAGAGTGCATTGGGGATTCCTAGTTAGGGACACTCTGGCATTCAGTCTGCAACACGACGGGAAGAAGTCAAACAGCAGAACCCTAGCATTGAAATAGGTCGGCAATTCGGCCGGGTTCGCGTTAATACTTACTCTGGAGTTCTACCGGCTTGCTGGGGGTGGACCATTGCCCACTGGCGGCATGGCGGATTTGAGTGGAATATCGGGAAACGCGATCAGGGACTGGGTTCGCGAGGGGATGACCTCAAGGGCTTGGGTACCCGGTACGTCTCGGAGCAACCAGACGTGGGTTCTCCCGCACTTTCGATGAAGTCGGCCGATTTCCGGCCTGGAACGACCGAGAATTCCCTGGAAAAAGAAGACCGGTGTGCCGGGTGGCGGCCCCGCATCATCGAAAGTGCGGGAGAACCTATTTTGAGATCAAGAGTACGTCGAGTGAAGCATTGTGTCCGTTCGGTGAACCGTTGCCGCCTTGCAGGCTGACAGCAAGTAAGGCTTTCGGAAAACTGATCTGGTCACTAAAGGCTTCTTCGGCTACGTGTAAGACATGTTGCTGGAGATTGCCGAGGAATTGATTGCCCGTCAGCCGCCGGAGGCACAGGCGCTCAGACGTTGCGGAAGCAACCGCACCTGAGCGGCGACGAAACGCCGACCAAGGAGGGCCAGCAAAAGGCTTGGTTGTGGGCGATCGTCGCGGCGGGATTCATAGTCTTTGCCGTCCGTACCACGCATTCCCATTGCTCACCGTGATTGAGACACGCCGGCAGGGTGCAACGTCATCGCATTCCTGGCCGCCGCCATCGAAGCTCACTTTGCCGGCCAGCCGACCTTCTCACTGCTCCCCAGCCTGTTATCGGTTGCGACGATCCCCTTGGCTTGAACGATTTTGGATTAGCGATTCGAGAAGGGTGGTTCAATGGCAAAGGAGAACCGCGGACAAACGGTCTGCAATATGCCGATGACGCGTCTGGGGGCCGTTGCCACACGGCAAGTACCCGCGCTGTCGGCCAGTCCACCCGTGCAACACGCAGCGCTGGTACCCGTCGCCGGGCTGCTGTTCTTGTCGGGGGTGTGCGCGCTAATCTTTCAAGCGTCTTGGTTCCGTGAACTCCGGCTGGTGTTCGGTGCCTCCACCGCTGCATCGTCCGCCGTGTTGGCTGTGTTCATGGGGGGACTGGGCATAGGCAATGCCGTGCTGGGGAAACGGGCGGATCGCGCCAGGAGCCCGTTGGCCTTGTACGCCCTGCTGGAACTCTCGATCGCTCTGGCGGCCGCCTTGAGTCCTTTGGTGATCGACGTGTTGCATGGCCTTTATATTTCCATGGGAGGGCAGCTTGCGCTTGGCTTTCCGGTGGCTACCGCCGTGCGGCTGGCGATTTCGGCACTCGTTCTCGGCATTCCCACGTTTCTGATGGGCGGGACCTTGCCGGCGGCGGTCCGTGCGGTGACGGTTTGCGAGGATCGCCAGCGTCGCGGTGCCGCACTGCTTTACGGCGTGAACACGCTGGGGGCGGTGGTGGGAGCGCTGGGCAGCACGTTCTTTGCCCTGGAGTTCTTCGGCACGCGGAAAACGCTTTGGCTGGCATGTCTCATCAACATAGGCACTGCACTGTCCGCGCTGGCGCTCTCACGCTACGCCGTTCGCCGCGGCGGTCCGGCGTCGATGCGGCAGATTGCGAGGAATGCGGCGAGAACGAAAACGCGCACTGCGAACGAACAAGTTCGCCCGCCCTCGTTCCCGGCGTACATCGTCTATGGCGTGGCCGGTATCGTAGGCTTCGCGTTCTTCCTCATGGAACTCGTTTGGTACCGCATGCTTTGCCCGATTCTCGGCGGGACCACCTTCACGTTCGGGTTGATACTCGCGGTGGCATTGACGGGCATCGGGCTGGGCGCGGCGGCCTATGCCATGTTCTTCCGGCGCGCGCCGCTCTCGCTCCACGGTCTCGCCTTCACTAGCGTCCTGGAGGCGTGCTGCATCGCGGTTCCCTTCGCCTTGGGCGATCGCCTGGCGATTCTGGCAGCCACGCTTCGTGAGGCCAACACATCGCATTTCTTGGGCGAAGTGGGGGGCTGGGCCGTGATCGCGTCAGTCGTAATCTTGCCCGCAGCCTTTGTCAGTGGACTGCAATTCTCCCTGCTCATCGGCCTGCTGGGCCAGGGCGACAAAGACGTCGGCAAGCACCTTGGGCTCGCATGTAGCTGGAACACCGTGGGAGCAATTTGCGGGTCCCTGGCCGGTGGATTCGGCTTCTTGCCTCTGCTCTCCGCGCCGGGCGTCTGGCGCTCGGTCGCGGCCCTTTTGGCGGTCCTCGGCGTTTCCGTCTTCGCTTACGCCTGGCAACTGGCAAGACGTCGGGTTTGGGCGATCGCGACCGTGGGAGCCGGGATCGTCGCCGCCGGTATGATCGCCTGTCCGGGCCCGACTGCCGTCTGGCGGCACGGCGCCGTGGGGGCGGGACGCGTCGCGCGGATGAGAATGCTCACGGACCCCAACGACTTGCACGATTGGGAAAACGAGATTCGACGCTCGGTCCTTTGGGAGCAAGACGGCGTCGAATCGAGCGTTGCCATCGTCGGCTCGGACGCTCTGGCGTTCTACGTCAATGGCATGTGCGACGGCAACGCCATCCAAGACGTGGGCACGCAGATCATGCTGGGCCTTATCGGCGGCGCGCTCCATCCTCAGCCGCGAACCGCACTTGTTGTCGGCCTGGGAACGGGAGAGACAGCCGGTTGGCTGGCGGAAGTACCGCCGATCGAGCACGTCGATGTCGTCGAGTTGGAGCCAGCGGTCCAAGAAATGGCGACCCGATGCCGCGAGGTCAATCGCGACGTCCTGGCGAACCCCAAGGTACGACTGATCTTCAACGACGCACGGGAAGTGCTGCTGACGACCGCCGGGCGTTACGACCTGATTGTCTGCGAGCCTTCCAACCCTTACCGCAATGGAATCGCCAATCTTTTCACCCGGGAATTCTATCTTGCCGGCCGCGATCGCCTGAACGACG
Source organism: Isosphaeraceae bacterium (assembly GCA_049516015.1). Taxonomy (GTDB): domain Bacteria; phylum Planctomycetota; class Planctomycetia; order Isosphaerales; family Isosphaeraceae; genus Aquisphaera. The sequence goes on from JBEKTN010000090.1 coordinate 21,514, forward strand.
GAGGGATGTTCGTCCAGTGGGTCCAGGCCTATGAAATTGACCGGCGCACGATGCGAACTGTATTGGCCACTTTCAAATCCGTATTCCCGCACGTCGAGGTGTGGCAGAGCAAGCTTGGGGACTTGGTTCTGGTCGGTTCCCAACAAAGACCGGCATACTCGGTTCCTGTGCTGCGAAGCAAGGTGGCGGCTGAGCCCTTCGCCTCCGCTTTGCCCTGTGCCTGGCACACCGCCGATCTGGAGGGGATGTTCTCCCATTATGTCGGCGGTGCGGCGCTGGTCGATCATTTCATCGGCGGGGACTTTGCCGCGATCAACACCGATGACCATAACGAAGTCGAGTACGGCTTCGCGCGAACGTTGGGACGCACCGACTGGGATGCCACCGGGGCCTTGTACCGTCAATCAGTCGAAATCGGCGACCACAGGCCTCCGGTGAGTGGCGGCACCGTCGATTGGAAAGCGGTGGCGCTGGGCCGTCAATGGGATGCGGTGGTCCGTGGCGGAAAGAAACTCTCCGCAGATGACCTCGCATTGAACGAGGGAGCATACGACAACGTCCTCGAACGGTACGTTGCAAAGGACGCTCGGGGAATGTTGGTTGCCTGGGAAAGTTTGCCGCATTCCACGCCGTGCCTCACCGAACTGGCTGTGATCGCCCACCTCTATGCCGAATCGGGGAACAGCAAGGCTGAACCGCTGATAGAACAACTTCGCAATCACCTGCCCACCGAAGCGGCAGCGCTCCAAGGGATTCTCGCCTGGAGGCAGCGGAAATTCAGCGAGTCCGGTGAACGACTGGCGACGGCGCTCCGGCGATTGCGCAGCGATCCCTGGGTACTGGACCATATACGCGTGAAGACATTCGACGCGGCGATCCGGGTGGCCAAGGCGGATCCAAGACAGGCCCCCAAGCTGTTGCAGGCGTTCGGCGAACCCTTCGCCGCCTATTCTGCCGATGAAAATCGGCGCGCCACGGCTTGCGTCATTGCGGAGGAACTCGGCCCGGCCACGGTAGCGCAATTCGTGGAGTCGTTCGAACCACACGTCCCGTGGTCGGAACAGTTCCTCACTTATCGTCAGCAGGCGTACCGGAATGCGGGACATCGGTTGGCGGCCCAAGCCGATCGAGACCTGCAGGAATTCATCCGCTGCGCTGCGAACGCTCCGGCCTCATCAGGATCGGGCCGTTGATGGTCACCAAAGGAACGTCGGTTTCTCAGGAACTGCCTCCTTCCTGAACAGGCCCATAGGAGGGTGGAACCCAACGACTTCTCGCGTGCGGCTGGTGGCTTGCCTGGAGCGCGCGGTCAGGCGGTCGGGATGGTCGCTGTATGCCTTCGTCCGCTTGACCAATCACCTCCACCTGGTCCTCAAAACGCCTCGCCCCAACCTCGCCAAGGGAATGCAACTGTTCCTCTCGTCGTACGCCAATGGGTGGGCTCGCCGCCACCGGCATTGCGGGCACCTCTTCCAGGGACGCTACCGGACCGAACTGGTCGAGGACGAGACGTATCTCTGGGTCCTGACCCGCTACGTCCATCTCAACCCCGTCCGGGCCGGCCTGGCCGCGACGCCGGAGGCCTGGATATGGTCGAGCTGCCCTGGGTATTTCCGCCGCCGCGATCGCCTGGACTGGGTGGCCTACGACGCGCTGCTTGCGGCCTGGGCCGGCGAGTTCGGACGGACCGATCCGGAGGCATCCTACCGTCGCTTCGTGGCGGCCGGTCTGACCACCCGGCCTGCCCCTCCGTGGTCCGAGGCACGGCATGGCTGGCTCCTCGGCAGTGAGCGATTCCTGGATCGCCTGCGCCAGCGCCACGGCGATCAGGCCCATCGCGACCTGCGCCGGGAGTGGCGCCTGCTTCGCGGGTTGGGTCTCGCCCGGGTGATCGAGGCGGTGTGCAGCCGGTACGGGGTCGACCGGGGCCAACTCGCCGCGCGTGGCTCCCGCTCGCAGGCCCGCGCCGCCCTCGCCTGCCTGGCGAAGCACCATACCGAGCCCACCCGCGCCGAGCTCGTGCCGATCCTCGGCCTCTCCCACCCCGAGAGACTCCCTAACCTGTCGTCGCGATTCGCCGCTCTGCTCTGCTCCAGACCCAATCGAACGCGAGGCGAGATCTCGTGGCACTGGAACTCGCCCTCGGCCTGAGCGGAGAAAATTCTAAATCGGTCTGACCTCGCGCCAAGAAAGCTCGGGAAAGGAGGATAGTCGTAAGCTTGAAACCTTTCAGATGGAACCCTGCGGGTAACCAATCCCGTCCGGTAGAGCCGGACCAGTAGCCGGAAGCGAG
>JBEKTN010000091.1:0-24799 GCA_049516015.1 Isosphaeraceae bacterium
GCCTCACCTGGAGACCTCCGGTCGGCCGAACGGTAGGTCTGGCGACCCTCGGCGAACGAAGCAAATCGCAACGAAAGCTGCCGGGATCAGAGGGCGGTCAAGGCCAACTTTGCAGCATGCCACCCTCGTGCTGCCCGCCCCCCTCGCGAAACTACCATCCGACGTCCCACCACCGCCAGAAGGTACTCAGGCAACGACGTCCGGAGGCGGACTCCTTACCCATCCCCCCGGCAGACTTGATCCCGCCGCAGTTCCGGGGACATTATACTTAATCTTTCGGAATTAGGTATGGTGTCCCCGCAACTATGTTCGTAGGGCTGCTCTACGCGAAGGGGAATCGACTGGTGGCGATCGTTCTGATTCAGAACAAACCGTCTTCCATCAGAATCTCGCGTAAGGCGACGAGGTTGGGCAGGTTGATCCGGAGGACTTCGACCGTCGTGCGGCCGATGGCGGTGCGGCCGACCAGCTCGCCGCCCTCGTAGCGGAAATGGTAGCTCCATTTGTGCCGCCTGGGATTGAAGAGCGGCGTCAGCTTCGCGGTGGCCGGGTCCAAACCTGATATGTTAGGACCCTTATATCCATTACAGTAAATACACGCATCCGCAAGATTACCGGCGGCCGTGCGACCTCTGTGGTGGCGGGCGATGATGTGATCGATCTCGAAGGGTACGCCGGAGGCGGCTTGCGGCAGGCGGCAATACTCGCACCGTCCGCCTGCCCGTTGCCGCACCAGTCGCTGTAAGGCGGCATCCATGCCGATGGTTCTCAGGCGTGTCTCCAGAGGGAACGTCGGGCTTTGGCGTGCACCAGGTCGAGGAACGAGCTGACGCGGAGATAACTTTCCAGATCGGCCTTCTCGGCGGGCGTCAGGGCATCATCCTGGTTCTTGACGGCCAGCTCGTGGATGCGGTCCAGATCCCGCTGGCCGAAGCGGATCGTCAGCAACGCCTCGGCGGCCGCTGGCGAAAGGCTGGCGTCGTCCGGGCGAATCAGCCGGGCCAGAATCCCCGCGTCGCCGGTGTGAGTAATTCGCGTTTCGGTTGCCATAAGCCAGGCTCTACCATTGGATTGAGAAACGAATCATTACCTATCTTAGCCGAAGGGGAGCGAGTTGGCAACCTGGCATGCCGTGCAGGGATATTCTGCTCCGAAAATCCAGGTGGGGGATTGGCGGCGAGGCGCGACAAGACCCCGGGGCTCTTGGGGTCCGGGGCTCTTGGGGTCCGGGGGCTCTTGGGGTCAGACCTAGTTATTAGTTATTACGGAGGCCGAGTTGACGTCGAAGCTTCTTGAGGTTCTCACGGGCGTCGGTTGGTCCCCCTGGCCATGCGCGGCCTGAACCAGGCGCCTCGAAGGCTGGTTCGGGCAGTGGTCTCCCGACCCGCCCGTCCCCTGCGACCGCGGGTCTCCCAGTCCCCGACCTTCGGCGCCTCACCTGGAGACCTCCGGTCGGCCGAACGGTAGGTCTGGCGACCCTCGGCGAACGAAGCAAATCGCAACGAAAGCTGCCGGGAGGCTACCGGATCCAAGAAAAAGGGCGGACAATTTGGCTGCGGAGAGCGCCTCGGGTTCGGATTGACCCTCAATCGGTTCTGCCCTACCATGCCCGCCGATCCGGGTGGTCCAATCCCCGCGCTCACCTCTTTATTGTCCTCACCAGCTCGGGGCATGACGAATTCGGCGCTGGGCTCGGTTTTCTCCCCTTCCGCGGGGCTCGATCCGATGCGCAAGGTACTGTTTGGTTTGATCGTCCTGGCGAGCGTCGGAGTGGCCGGTTGGATGATCGTGCTCGATCGGCAGAACCGGTTGCACTGGGATCATTGGGATGTCGTCAAGCCGGGAATCCTCTACCGGAGCGGTCAGCTCACGAGCACCCAGCTCATCAAGGCTGTCCAGCGGTACGGCATCCGCACCGTGGTCAACTTTCAATTGCCCGGCAGGGAGATGGAAGCGGAGCGGACGCTGGCCGGCAAGCTGGGAATCGGCTTTGTGAACCTGCCGATGCCCGGCGACGGCTTCGGCGAGGAGGCGCAGTTCCGCAAGGTCCTCGAGGTCATCGACGACCCGGAACGACAGCCCGTACTGGTGCACTGCGCCCGGGGGACCTGCCGCACCGGTTCGGCTGTGGCTCTGTACCGGTTCGAGCGTGACGGCTGGACGATCCAGGATGTCGCGGCCGAAATGAGGCGCCAGACTTATCGCGATGGGTTCATTCCCGGCTATATCTATGCCATGGTCAAGACCAAGCCTTCGCTGGTGTTGCACCAGCCGGTGACGATCGACGACCGCAACGGAACCACGACAGACACGCGAGCCGGGTCAAGATCAGAACCGAGGCCAGGCGAGGAGGTGGCGAATGCGCCCTGAATTGACCCAGGCTGGACCGGCCGGAACGCGCCGGGTGATGCGGGTCGATGGCAGCCGAGTCAGCCTGGTGATGCCAGGCTTGCAGGCGTGGGCCGTACCACTACTGGCGGTGATGGCCATCGGATTCGTACTGCTGGGCGCGGGGAATCTCGACCTGGGCCCCGCCGACGCCCGGCAGGGCCTGGCCGCCAGTGAGCCGTTGGGACCGCTGGGACAGGTTTGTGGCTCCTGGACCCCTGATGTCTGGCCCGGCAGGGTAGCCGCCAGCCGCATAGCCACTTTCTTCGACGGGGGCGGCCGCCCGACTCCGGGTTCGGTGCTCTGGCCGGCCGCCCTGGCCGCGGTAGCGATCGGCTGGACACTGGCCCGGCGCATGATGGCGGTCATCGGTCGGCGCGCCGGGCTCTGGGTCGGGCTCTGCTGGTTTGGTTGCCTGGGCGTGATCGATCATTCCGGCGGAACCGGGCTCGAGTTTCTTTCCGGTCTGGCGATCGTGGCCGCGATTGATCGCCTGCTGGCGCATGGCTCTGACTGGAAAGCCGGACTCTGCACCGCGCTGGCGTTCTTGAGCGGAGGCTGGCCGCCCGTCGTCCTGATCTTCCTGGCGGTGATTGTCATCGGTCGGCGCGAGGCAAGTTTCTCGGCGCGACTGGTCATTCCACCGCTTGCCACGGCCGTCGCCTGGTCGGTCTGGGCCATGTCATCGGCCTCGACTGAAGCCTGGGCCGCGGCGATCGTTTTGCCGTTCACCGAGCGCCCGGACTGGTGGTTTGCCCTGGAAGTTCTGGGCCTCGGTTTGCCTTTCTCTCCGCTGGCCATTCTGACGCTCAGCCGGAGGCTTCGAGACAACTGGAGCGGTGCGGGGAGGCCTATGGTCATCGGTTGGTTGCAAACGGCAATCGCCTGCATGATCGCTGGCACGATCGTTCCTGGGCTATCCCAGGCCGCCCGCGTTCCCGCGCTGGCGGGCATCGTGCTCGTCGCCGCCACGGTCACCGACGCCGCATGGGCTCGCTCGCTGGTGGCGCCGGCCCGGCGAGCTTTCCTTGCCCTTCTCTTCGGTCTGCTCTCGGTCTGGCTGATTACCCTTCTGTATGGCAGCTATCTCTGGCTGATCGTCTTTCCTTACTACCGCTCGGTCGGGATAGCAGCGGTTCTCCTGGGCGTGCCGGCCCTGGTACTGGGATGGCTTGCGGTCGAGACAGCGAATACTCGCCGTGGCCTGGCCGCCTTGGTATTCCTGGCCATCAGTTTGAAGCTGGTGCACTGGGGCTACTATGTACCCGAATGGAATTACCGCCATGGCCAGGGTCCTTGGGGTCGAGCGGTCGGCCAGTGGCTCCTACCAAACTGGACGGTTTACACGTTTCACGACTGGCCGCCCGACCTGGCCTTCGCAATCGGCCGCCCGGTGTTCCAGCTCCGCAGCCCTCAGCACCTGGCTTTTCCGGCGACCAAGCAGTCCAAGCATGTGCTCCTGCTGGATTCGGAGTTCGCTCACTGGCCCGCCGATGCCCCTGCCTTGTTCAAGGTGGCCACTTTTCACGACCAGTTCGGTGGGCGGCGGGTCCTGGCACGCACCGCGGGCGTTCTGATGACACCAACTGGCGCCTTGTATTCCCACGATGGTGATCGCTAGACGAACCATGTGATCAACGGGTAACGATACTCCGAGTCCGGGAATCCCACGATTCAGGCCTGGAATCCTCGATCTACGACCGACCTGCGTAGTTGGATCATTGAGTCTGTGCTTGTTGAATCCCTTCCAGTGGTCGTCACCAGGGCTCGCATCCAACGTATCTATTGAGGAGAATTTACGGGCAACGTGGAAGGAACGCTTGGAATGCTCTCCGGCCCGACTCTCACCTGGAGACCGAAGCCGATCAGCCTGCAGGATAAGCCCACGCGTAACACAGGAATGGACCAGGCATGACCGTTCGCGCGATCGCCAGCTCCACGGGAGTGTGTGCAGATGCTAGCCAGGTTGAAGGAAATGTTTGCTGCCGGCCCATCTTCCGCGGGGAGTGTATGTCGCAGTCGGGTGAACGTGCAGCGGCGGTTCACGATCCTCGCCGACACCTCCAGCCAGGGCAGCATGTCGCGCGTCTACAAGGCAATTGACCACGAAACGGGACGCACGATCTGCTTGAAAGTGCAGAATCGCGAAAAGAATGCGGCCGCCGCCGCGCGGGCGTCTCGCGAGGAAAGCAGACCGCACGAGGGGGCGATCGCCATTGCCGTGGTCCATCCGCACGTCGTGCGCACCCTCGAGTATGGGTCGACGACCGGCGGCGAGCATTACCTGTTGATGGATTACATCGACGGCTACAACTTTCAGTACGTCCGCGATGTGAAACTCGGGCGGACCGCCCAGAAGGTGGAGTGGCTCGCCCAGGCGGCCGAAGGCCTTGCCGCCGTCCATGCGGCGGGATTCATTCACCACGACGTCAACCCGCGAAATTACCTGCTCAGCCGCGAACATCAAGTCAAGCTGATCGATTTCGGGCTCGCGGTCCCCAACACGCCGGCGTTTCGGGGACCGGGAAACCGCACCGGGACCCTCCAGTACATGGCCCCAGAGCTGATCCGGCGCGAACCTATCGATGAACGCATCGACATATTCAGTTTTGGTGTCCTGGCCTTCGAATTGCTCACCGACCGGCTTCCCCATTCGGCCACGAGCTGGTCGACGACGATGCTCCAGCGACTGAACACCGAGCCAGTCGATGCCGCCAGGGTCAAGCCCAAGCTCTCCGACGAGCTTTGCGACCTGCTTCGTAAGCTGACGGCGCGCAAGCTCGACGACAGGTGGCCGTCAATAGCCACCGTTCCGGAGGTCCTGCGCTTGATTCCCGCCAAACGGCCCAAACCATAGGACCGCCGCTGGACTCCGGCGCCCACATCTCTATGCTACTCACTGCTCCTGCCTCACCGCTCGGATGACCCGCGGGTGCTTTCGCAGGTCGTAAATGGTCGGGACTGCGCGCAGCTCGGGGTAAGCTTCGATCAGCGCCCGGACGGGCTGCTCCTGGGCAGTGCCGATCTCCAGGATCAGGTGCCCGCCAGGGATGAGCAGGGGAATCGATTGCTCGATCAAGCGGGCGACCACGCGCAGACCGTCGGGACCGCCATCAAGGGCCGAGTGGGGCTCGTGATCGCGCACCCCGGGCTCCAGCGTCGGGATCACATCGGTCGGGATGTAAGGGGGGTTGGAGACGATCAGATCAAAAGGAGGCTCCGCGGCGACCGGCTCGAGCAGGTCACCCAGGCGGAAATCGATGCGATCGGCCACGCCGTGCCGCGCCGCATTCTTGCGGGCCAATACGAGGGCGTCCGCGGAACAATCAATGGCCACGAACCGGACCGAGGAATGCTGGTGCGCGCAGGCGATGGCCAGGCATCCTGATCCCGTACCCACATCGACGGCCCTGGGTTGATCCATCGACCTGGCCAGCTCGAGGAACTCGACGACCGCGAATTCCGACTCGGGACGCGGGATGAGGACGGCCGGCGAGACTTCCAGGGCCAGCGAGTAGAATTCCTTGCGGCCGACAAGATAGGCCACGGGCGCCCCCTCGGCCCGGCGGCGCAGCAGGTCGCGAAAGGCGCCTCGGTCTCGTTCTCCGACCTCTTCCTCGTAATGTGTGTAAAGCTGCACGCGTTGCCAGTCGAGCACGTGCGCGAGCAAGACCTCGGCATCCAGCCGCGGGCTCTCCGATCCCCGCCGGCGCAGGAAGTCGGTCGTCCAGGCCAGCAGCCTGCTGATCGTCCAGGGCTCATCCGCTATCTTGTCGTCGCTGGGCACGAATTCCTCGAGAACTGGCGCGGGTTGAAGAGGCCGATGGCGAGCCGTCGAAGCATGCCGGCCCTGCCGTTCGCTCGCGTCAAGAATCGCCGAGCTGTTCCCGGCGATCGCGATCGATGAGCGCCCGGGTGAGGGCCAGCAAGTCGCCCTGGATCACCTGGTCGAGGTTGTAGAGGGTCAGGCCGATCCGGTGGTCGGTGACCCGGTTCTGGGGAAAATTGTACGTCCTGATGCGCTGCGAGCGATCTCCCGAGCCGATCAAGGTGCGCCGGGCGTGATCGCGCTGGGAGCGTGCCCGCTCCTGGATCTGGTCGAAGAGCCGGCTGCGGAGGATTCTCATGGCCTTGGTCTTGTTCTTGTGCTGGCTGCGCTCGTCGCGGCAATTGACCACCAGGCCGCTCGGCAAGTGGGTGATCCGCACGCCGCTCTCGGTCTTGTTCTGGTGCTGTCCGCCCGGCCCTCCCGAACGCATGACGTCAACCTGGAGGTCCTCCGTGCGAATGTCGATCTCCACGTCCTCGGGCTCGGGGAGGACGGCGACCGTCGCCGCCGAGGTGTGGATCCGCCCCTGGGTTTCCGTCTGGGGAACGCGCTGGACCCGATGGCCGCCGCTCTCGAACTGAAGATGGCGAAACACGCCCTCGCCAGCGAGGCTGAAGGAGACCTCGCGGAAACCTCCCAGCTCGGTCGGCTCCATATCCATCACCTCGAATTTCCAGCCCATGCTCTCGGAGAACCGCCGGTACATCTCGTACAGGTCGCGCGCAAACAGGGCCGCCTCGTCCCCTCCTGTTCCCGCCCGGATCTCCATGATCAACGCCGCGTGATCGGCACCCGCCTCGCGGTCGTAAATCAAGTCGCGCAGCGTCTCGCCTTCCGCCGCGTGCTGCTGGCGCAGGCCCTCGAGCTCGCCCACCGCGTACGATCGCATCTCCGGGTCGGTCTCCGTCGCAAAGAGCGACTCAGCCTCGGCGATCTGGCGGCCAAGGTCGAGATAGCGGCCATAAGCCACAGCCACCTTTGCCAGCGTACCGCGCTCCTTGGCCAGCGCGGTGACTCTCGCAACGTTGGCCGTGACCTCGGGGTCGAGCAACGACCGTTCGATCTCGAGGAATCGCTGGTAATCGGCCTGCATTTTCTCAAACACGGGGCTGCATGTTCCTGAAGAAGAATCAAATGACTGCGAATACGCGAATCCAAATTCAAGAGTTTCCGGGAATTCCCTGGACCCGAGAAGTTCCCGAGCGGCGCTGGCTTGCCCTTTTTCTGCAACCTGGGATCCCTGGCTTCAGGAACCGAGGACCGATCCGGCTGCCGGCCGGATCAACGTGCAACGGCCCGGCGGGCCGCACGTCGCAGACGTGCCGCCCAGCGGGCCGTCAAAGCGCTCGATCCAGTCGCCTAGGCTTTCGGGGCCTCGGCCTTCTCTTTCTTGCTCTTGCCATAGGTTCCCAGGAACTTCTTGTTGAACTTGTCAACCCGGCCCGCCGCATCCACGAACTTGACGGAGCCGGTGAAGAAGGGATGGCACTTCGAGCAGACCTCGACCACGATCTTGGGCTTGGTGCTGCGGGTCTTGAACGTGTTGCCACAGCCGCAAGTCACCACGCAATCCACATATTTGGGATGAATGCCGTCTTTCATTGCAATCCGTGTGGGGTTGGGAGAGCGGAGCGAACCACCAGTCCAAGTTAAGTACGCCAATCGCTGTCCGCAGGTTCGAGTTCAGAAAGGTTGATGCTATCAGACCGGGGGCCGGATCCCCAAGACCAGTTATTTCTCCGGGCCTTTCGGCTGGGCTGCTTCGAGCAGGGCGGCCACCTCTTTCTCGACCTGTTCGTAGGTGAACTGGTGCCTTGTGTCGTCCATGGTGAAGCGTTTCATTTCCTTGCCATCGGGACCGAAGAGGAAGACGGCCGGAATCGTGTTGATGTCGAGCTTGTCGAAGCCGTCGCCATAGTTCTCATCGAGCAGAACATTGGTGAAGACGGCCTTTTTCTGCCGCAGGAATTTCTCCGCTGCGGCCACGGCATTGGCGTCGGTGGGATCGTCCAGCGTCAGGGAGATCACCGCCAAACCCTTGCCGGCGTACTTCCGATGCAGCTCCACGAGGTGGGGGAAATCCTCCTTGCAGGGACCGCAGGTCGTGGCCCACACGTCGACGAGAGTGAATTTCGCTTGCCTGCTCGAGGCCAGGCGTTCCTTGAACTGGCTCCATTTCAGCGCCTCGAGCTTGACGGTCCCGGTCGAAGCCCGATCATCGGCCGCGGAACCGCCGGGAAAGCCGGCGAGCACAAGCCCGGCAGCCACGAAACATGGCGAGAGCATGGCGAAAAACAATCTCATGGCGCTTCTCCTGACAGGCCGTTGCGGCGAGCAAAAGCACGAATTGCACGGAACCGAACAAGAGCAAGCAGAGCCGCCGAAATGGTTCCGGCGGCTCTCCTGTGTTCACCTCAAGAGATCGAATCAGGCCAGATCATTGGCTCTGTGAACCCGACCTCAGTTGTGGCTCTTGTACTTCACGCTGCAACCCTTGGCGGGAGTTTCCTCGACCGGGACTGGCTTCCCCGCGAGCAGGGCGTCAACGGCGTCACGCAGATAATGCTTGGTGACCTTCGCCTCGTTCCTGGCGTTGTCGTCCATGGCGCCGATGTAGCGGATCTTCCGCTCCTTGTCGAGGACGAAGAAGTGCGGGGTGGCGCTAGCACCATAAGCGTGGCCGATCACCTGGCTCTCGTCGTAGCCGTACGTGTAATTGATCTTCTTCTCCTTCATGTGCTGCTTGATGCCCGGCAGACGATCCTGATCGATGTCATTGACGCTGACGGCCACGAGCTTGACCGGCTTGTCCTTGTAATCATTGACAAAGTCAATGATCCGGTCGTCGCAGGCCTGCACGACGGGGCAATGATTGGCAAGGAAGACGAGCACGACGACATCTTCCTTGAGATCGGACAAGGAGAGACTGGTCTGCTCGCCACTGGGGGAGACAGCAGGAATCGCCGAGAAATCGGGAGCCTTGTCGCCGATCTTCACGGCCTTGTTGTAATGATCGGCGAAGACGGGGACGGCCAACGCAACGACCGCCAAGCTGAGAAGAATCTTCCGCATCGATGCTCACTCCATTCAGGGCTGGGATGGTGCATGCGCGAGCCGGTTACGGACCGACCCACTCAGCAAACTCGCTTTGGCACGGGATGAACCTGGTACGCTCAGGAGTCAAACTCTTCCGGCGCACTCGCGGTGCGACCGAAGCTGAAGCCATCAGGTTAGAGCGATAATTCCCCAGTGGTGGGACAAGAGAACTCGCGGTGTCCGCAAATTCATCAAGATCATCGCGACCGATCACACGAGCCGGCATTCAGGTGCGATTGTAAGCCCTACTGGCCCCGAGTCAACCATTTTGCTGGGTTCGATGGGCGCAAGGTGTCCAATTCGACCACGAACGGTTGAGCCATGAGTGGAGCGATGTGTGTGCGTATCAGGACCTGTGAGCGACCCACCTGACCGAGTTGGCGACCGCCAGGCGAATCGAGGGGTGGAAGAGGACCGGGTATCCTGCGGGCCCGGTTCTGAGATACACCACCCGTCCCTTGCCAACAGTCCAGGTCAGGCCGCTGCGAAGTGTCTCTCCTTTTTCCCAGGTGGAAACGAAGACGACGGTTTCGGGGTTGGGCACCGCGAACGGCTCGGAGAACATATCGGTCTTGGGAATCGTGAAGGGAGCGATTCCGCGGGCGATCGGGTGATCCGGGGAGCGAACGCTGACGTATTCCGGTCGTCCGTCTTCGCGCCAGGGACCCGGATCGCACGGCATGCTCATCATCAGTTTGAACGGCTTGCTACAGCACGAGGCATACAGTGCGAGAAACCCGAGTCGGCCCTCGCGGACACGCTTCACGACCGCCGCGGCACGATCGTCGGGCACGTCGTCATGCCGCAGGTGGCCCCACCACATCAGGACGTCGGTCGCATCGAGGTCCTCGTCGAAAAGGCCGGCCTGGGGATCGGCGAGCCGGGCCCGGGTGACGGTAATACCTGGCTGGCGCCCGAGCTGATCGGCGAGCGCACCGTCGATGTCGTCCGGATAGACCGAGTGCGGGGCCGTGCCCTCGCACCAGATCCGGATCCGCAAGGGCCGCTCGTGCGCTGGGTCTTGACCGCCCGAGGCCTTGCGCGCAGGGAGCAGCCGGAGGGCCAGCAAGGCCGCGGTCGCATGGCGCACGAACGATCGACGATCGACGTGCATGGAAGCTCTCCTGGATCTCAATCACTGCGTCGCGGTGAGCGTTGGCATCAGCTCGCGAGGTAGGTCTTGGTGGTGGCAAGTCGGACCATCGTGCAGAAGCGGCGGGCAGCTGATCACGAACGCCCGTATTTTACATCAGGCGTGCTGAAATCGCAAGCAAGAGCGATCCACTCAATTGCCGTCTCGTGGCAAGATCATGATATAACGAGCCGTATACGCGTAAGTGCAAGTACGGATCCGAGGGAGCCCCAGGGGAGCAATGCCCCAAGGCGACCCGGCCCTTTGTTTTCTCGCCACTCGCCACTCGCCACACCTTCTCCACTGGCCCCCATTCTCTCGCTCCACGGAACCCGCGCGTCGTGTTTCATGCCGGCTGCTCGAAGAGAACGATGCTGGCCGTGTAGCCATGGACGAAGTTCTGGCCGCCGATCGGACCGATTTCGCCCATGGCGAAGAAGCCGGCGACGGGTATCGGCCCATAGACCTCGTGGATCACGCCCACGTCGTGATCGGCCTTGTCGAAGAGCCGCGTGCCGCGGCCGTTGCATGTGAAGAGCAACGCCCCGATCGGCCGTCCTGATGGTTTGCGTTCCTCTAGCAGACCGCGCAGATCTTCATCGGCGGTTTCGGCGTCGCGGACATGGAACTGGACGGTCTGGCCAACACGGACCACGTCCGTGATCTGGATGGCACCGGAATCATCGGCCCCCATCACGTTGCGCACCAGGAAGTCGCCGCGCTGGAACGAGCCCTGGTACTCGTTGATCACCCGGCCGATGTGCAAGCCATCCTGAATTCGCCGCTGATCGTCGCTGGAAAGCTCCTGAAACATGTCCCGCAGCGCCTCCAGCGCGGGGCGGCGGCCCAGCTCGCGGATGACGTTCTGGTCGGCCTTGGTCACGATCAACGTGTGGCCCACCGGGCGGCAGCCCTGGCTCACGACGGTTGCGATCGACAGCGAACCGCCGAGCAACATCGCCACCGCTCCATCGGGAAATGCCTTGCCGTCGAGCACGAGCTGATTGGCCCGCGGGACCTGGCTGCCACTGGCCATCCCGCCGATCACTCGCAGCCCGCGAACTTCCTTGTTCACCTGACGCAGGAAATCGTCGGTCCGGAAGGAGAAGGGATCACCCAGCAGGAGAACTGCGGATCGCTCCGCGTCTTCGATTCCCTCGGACCAGGCGATGCCGGACTCGCCTGGTTCGCCCAGCCGCAAAGGTCGAATCGAAACGCCCGGCAAGCTGATCGACCAGACCGAGAGGGCCGGCGATGCTTCCACCTCCCTGGCGTCACCCACAATGGACTCACCCGTGCACCCAAGGATGTGGCGAGTGCGGGCTTGTTCCAGGAATGCGGAGGCGATCCGGCCCAGCTCATCGGCATGATGCATCGACGAAAAAATCAACGTGAGGTCGGCCGTGTCGCCGGCCAGCTTCTCGTCCAGTTGCTTCAGGACTTGATGGAACGCGGCGTTGGTGTTGCGCGCGGTGGACAGCGCGGAGACGCACTTCATGACCGGGCTGCTCCTTGGGGGGCACTCTGGCTGGCGACCGATGATCGAGCCCGGTCCTGGCTCGCCGGGTGGGCTCTGGTTGCGATTCGATCATGCGAGTCTGCATAAGCCGGCTATTCGTCATCCGACCAGCGTAATATAATCAACCGGGATGGTTCGCTCTACCGGGCCCGCCCCGCGCGGGTTGAGTTTGGTTGTGGATGTCATTGAAAATCAAGATCTTGTGCCTGAATTTCTGGGATCATGACGAGCCTTCGAGGGTCGGCTGTGGCGCGGCTGGCAGGCGCGGCCGCCGGGGCACTGCGGGCGAGCTCGTCGATTCCGGCTCACCCCCTGCTCGATGAACCCTCCCGGCCGTTTTTCCTCAGCCCGTCACTCCAGCCCGACGGCTTCTCTAACGCCACCGGACTCGTTGCATGGCTTTTGATCCCAAGTATATCCGTGATTTCTCGATCGTCGCCCACATCGACCATGGCAAGAGCACGCTGGCCGACCAGTTGCTGCTCCAGTCCGGTGCGATCACGCAGCGCGAGTTTCGCGAGCAATTGCTCGACGACATGGATCTCGAGCGCGAGCGTGGGATCACCATCAAGGCCAGGGCCGTGGCGATCAATTACACGCTCGACGGCCAGGTGTATGAATTGAACCTGATCGACACTCCCGGCCACGTGGACTTCCATTATGAAGTTTCCCGTAGCCTGGCGGCCTGCGAGGGGGCGATCCTGCTGGTCGATGCGACGCAGGGGGTTCAGGCTCAGACCGTGGCCAACGCCATCCTGGCCGTGGGTAACGACCTGACCATCGTGCCGGTGCTGAACAAGATCGACATGCAGGCGGCACGGCCGGAAGAGATCAAGGAAGAGATCATGCATACGCTGGGCATCGACCCGGCCGAGATCCTGGCGATCAGCGCCAAGACCGGCCAGGGCGTGCCAGACGTATTCCGGGCGATCATCGAGCGCGTCCCGCATCCCTCGGGCGATCCGTCGGGGCCGTTGCGGGCGCTCATCTTCGACTCCAAGTTCGACGACTA
This sequence comes from Isosphaeraceae bacterium, assembly GCA_049516015.1. Lineage (GTDB taxonomy): Bacteria > Planctomycetota > Planctomycetia > Isosphaerales > Isosphaeraceae > Aquisphaera. The sequence continues at coordinate 12,977 of JBEKTN010000091.1, forward strand.
CCAGGGAGTGATCACGTACGTTCGGGTCGTCGACGGCGCGCTGAAAGTGGGCCAGAAGATCCGGCTCATGGCCGGCGGCACCGACCACGAGGTCACGGGCCTGGGGCGGTTCCGGCCGCGCGAGATCGCCTGCGACGAGCTGGGGGTCGGCCAGGTCGGTTATGTGATCGCGAATCTCAAGCAGCTCTCCGATGTGCGGATCGGCGACACGATCACCCAGGTTCCGAGGGGGGCCGAGGTGGCCCTGGAGGGCTACCACGAGCCCGTGCAGGTCGTATTCTGCGGCCTTTTTCCGGCATCTCACAACCAGTTCGATGATTTGCGCACCGCGCTTCAAAAGCTGGCGCTCAATGACTCCAGCTTCTCGTATGAGCCCGAGACTTCCGACGCCTTGGGCTTCGGTTTTCGGTGCGGCTTCCTGGGCATGCTGCACATGGAAATTGTCCAGCAGCGGCTGGAACGGGAGAGCAACCTTGCCCTGGTCCAGACAGCGCCCAACGTCACCTACGAGATCGTCACTCGCAAGGGCGAGACCCTGCATATCTCGAACCCGACACGAATCCCCGACGCCGGCGACATCGAGGAGTTCCGCGAACCGATCGCCAAGGTCAATTTCATCCTTCCCGCCGATTGCATTGGCGCGATCATGCAGCTTTGTGAAGACCGCCGGGGGCTTTTCATCAAGACGGAGTATCTCTCACCCACCAGGGCGCTTTTGAGCTATGAGCTTCCCCTGGCAGAGATGATTTACGACCTGTACGACAAGCTGAAGAGCGCCACCCGCGGCTACGGCACCATGGACTATGACCTGATCGGCTATCGAGCCGGCGATCTCTGTCGACTCGACATCATGGTGGCGGGCCAGAAGGTCGATGCCCTTTCCGTCGTCGTGCACCGGGCCCATGCCGACCGGCGCGGTCGGAAACTGGTCCGGAAGCTGAAGGGCGAAATCGACCGGCACCAGTTCGAGGTTGCCATCCAGGCGGCCATTGGCAGCCGCGTGATCGCCCGCGAGACGATCTCGGCCCTGCGCAAGAATGTGACCGCAAAGTGTTACGGCGGAGACATTACAAGAAAAAGGAAACTGCTCGAAAAGCAAAAGGAGGGCAAGAAGCGTATGAAACAGGTGGGGAACGTCGAGATTTCCCAGGACGCTTTTCTGTCGGTTCTCGACGATACCGACGATTGACCGGGCGAGGGTGGGAAACAGTCTCGGCCGGCATTCACTCCCGCCGGGTCGAGTGGGACGGCTTCTGGAGATGCGGCTTCTGGAGATGCACCGGTCGTACTGAACTCGTATGGTTTGTAGGGAGCGTGCCGATCCAGTCATGACCAAGAGATTCGAACGAGGCATCATGACCAAGCACACGCCGGCCGGGAAAGGTCGTTCGCAGGAGAATCCGGCGGTGGGCATGGTGCGCCAGACGGTTGACCTGGTGGTGGTGCTTTGTCTCGGCGTGCTCATGTTCCGCACCTTCTCGGCCGAAGCCTATGTCGTGCCGACCGGTTCGATGGCGCCGACGCTGATGGGTCATCATCGCGAGCTGACCTGTCCCAACTGCGGGTTCGTCTTCGTGATCGGCGTCGATGAGGAGGGGCATCCGCCGAGGCCGGTCTGCCCGAACTGCGGGAAGAACGACCTGGACCGCTTGACGGCCGTCGAGTGCAACGGAGACCGGGTGCTGGTCCAGAAATTCCTCTACGATTTCCGTCCTCCCCGGCGCTGGGAAGTGGCGGTCTTCCACTTCCCGGGCGAGCCGAGCCAGGCCTATGTGAAGCGTGTCGTGGGGCTGCCGGGAGAGTCGGTGCAGATCGTGGGCGGGAATGTTGTGATTGATGGCAGGGTCGCGCGGAAAAGCCTCGATGAGCTCCGCGCGATGCAGATCCTGGTGCATGACAGCCGCTATGTTCCTCATGATTCCGACCGGTTCCCACGGTGGGTTTTCCTCAGAGGCGCACCACGGCGCCGGCTGGCCAGCGGCTGGAGCCAGTCAGAAGGCAGGTTCATGCACGAACCGGTCAAGCCCGCGCCCAATGAGCCGGATGACATGCTGGACTGGTTGGTCTACCGGCACTGGGATCCCGTGCTCAATCGGTACGGACCGATCCGCGACCACTATGCCTACAACGGCGGCGATGTGGGGACGGAGAACGTGGTTCCCGACCTGTCGCTCGAGGCGAGGCTGACCCTCAGCTCGGAAGTCGAGATGATCGCCATCATGATTCGGTCCGGCGGCGACCGCTTCATGGTGCGGATTCCGGTCAAGGGGGAGGGCTCGGTCGAGGTGGCTCGGAACGATCACAAGCAACTCGTGGTTCCCTGGGCAACTCCTCTGGCCGAGGTCGACCATTGGCCATGCACGGTTATGCTCCAGGCTTCGGTCGTGGACCACCGCCTTACCGTAACACTCGACGGGCAGCCCCTATTTCAACCCCTTGATTACGACAATCCATTCGCGGGACCTCCCTGGGACGAATCGCCGATAGCCGTGGGCGTGCGGGGTGGAGCGCTGAGCGTCAGCGATCTCAAGATCTTCCGGGACGTTTACTACACAAGCGCTCTGGGCAGTATCCCGCGTCATCCTCACGGCGTGAATGAGCCGTATCAGCTCAAGGACGACGAGTACTTCGTGCTGGGCGACAACAGCCCGGTCTCGAACGACTCGCGGTTCTGGTCGGGCAGCCCGGTGGTGCCCAGGTCGATGTTTCTGGGCAAGCCTTTCCTGGTGCACCTGCCAGGGCAAGTCGTGGCCCTGGAGGTCTTTGGCCGGTCGGTTTACTGGGTTCCCGATCCAAGGAGAATCCGGTACATTTACTGAATGGTCTTGCGTGATGCTGGGACGGTGAGGCTGCCGCCGAGCCTGAAGATCCGGGTCTCGGCGGGCCGCCCCGGGCGGGGGGGGAACTCTGAAGAGCGGGCCGGATACCTGGGTATCCCGGCATCGTGCAAGGTGATTTTGTTCTGGCACGCCACTCGCGGAGACTTGGTTTGTGGGGGCGTGGGATATCAATACGGCAAGACCGGCCGCCCTGCCGGCCGTCCGGACCGAACGAGAGAAGAGCCGACGATGGGACGGACCGCCGCAACCGTGAAGCCAGCCCCAGGCCCCCGCAAGCCCCCCCTCGAGGAAGTTGCCAAGCCCACTGAGAGCCATCGTGAAACGGTCGAGGCGATCGTGGTCGCCCTGATCTTGGCGCTGGTGGTCCGCGGATTCGAGGCCCAGGCCTTCGTGATTCCCACTGGCTCGATGGCCCCAACGCTGCTGGGCCGCCACAAGGAATTGAGCTGCCCTCAATGCGGCTTCGTCTATTCCGTGAACGCATCGCAAGAGGTCGAGGGTCCTTCGTTTCCCCGCCAGGTTTACTCGGGAATCTGCGTCAATTGCCGGTACCAGGCGCGCGGATTGACGGATGCACCCAGCTTCAAGGGCGACCGCATCCTGGTGATGATGTTCCCGTACGACCTGCCCTTCCTTCCCGGCTCATCGCCTCCGGAACGATGGGATGTGGTCGTCTTTCGCTATCCCGAGGAGCCGGAGGTCAGCTACATCAAGCGCCTGGTCGGCCTTCCCGGCGAGACGATCCGCATCACCCATGGTGACATTTACGTCAAGCCGCCCGGCGGCAAGACCTATCGCCTCGAACGCAAACCGCTCAAGCATCAGATCTCGATGCAGATGAGCGTCTATGACGACCGGCACCGGCCGAAGGCGCTGGCGGATCGCGACGAGTGGCGGCGCTGGCAATCCGCTGCAACCGGCGGCTGGAAGATCGTCGATCCCAAGCTCAGCCAGTACCGGGTGGAGGCAGCGCCCGACGATCAGTGGGTCGAGTTGCGTTACAAGCATCTGGTCCCCGAGCCCGAACAGTGGGACGCCATCCTCTCCGATCGCCCCCTGCCGCGCGAGCCACGCCCCACGTTGATCACGGACTTTTATTCCTACGACACCAACCTCACCGCCGCCGGCTCCAACATCGTCGAGGAACCGCGCGAGACGAGAACGGCGTGGATGCAGCCGCACTGGGTGGGAGACCTGACGCTTTCGGCCAGCGTGGAGGTGGCGTCGCCCAAGGGCGAGCTCTGCCTTGAGCTGATCAAGGGCGGCATCCCCCAGCGGTGCATCATCAACCTCGAGACCGGCGCCGCCCGGTTCACGCGCGGCGAGCAGACGTTGCTCGAGCACGACTCGCCCATCAAGGGGCCGGGCCGCTATCAGGTGGATTTTGCGAACGTGGATGACCGCCTGACGTTGTGGGTCAATGGCCGCTCCATTTACGAGTCCGGCGTGGAGTATGAGCGGGGAGACGAGGTGCCGATCCCCACGACAGCCGATCTCTCGCCGGCGAGGGTTGCCGTCCGCAACGGCTCGGTCACCGTGAGCGACCTTGTCCTGAAACGGGATATCTACTATACACAGAATCCTGGCCAGATCGATTACGGGACCGTGTTCGAAAGTCGTGACCCGCGTACTCCCGCGGAACTCTTCGATTTCCTTTCCGATCCTGCCCAGTTTGCCAACCTGGCCAGGGTGGGGTCTCAGAATTACGAGCTGGGCGAGGAACGGTTCCTGATGCTTGGCGATAATAGCCCTTGCAGCAAGGACAGCCGGGGGTGGGACAGGAGCGACCGTGACTGGGACCCCTCCAACCGCAACTCGTGGGAGGTGCCCCGCAGCCTGCTGACGGGAAAGGCATTCTATATTTACTGGCCACACGGAGTGCCCTTCGGGCCGGACATCCGGTGGAACCGCGACACCAGGCTGCCTTTCCGTCCCTACGTCGAACGGATGAAGTGGATCCGGTGAGGCCTTTCAGGGCTCGACCGTCGAACCAATCAGGACCCCCGGGCCGGAGTTGACCCGGACCCCTGCCGCGATCAAGGAGGATCGAGCCATGCCGATCTTGGAAGTCCGCGGGCTGGAGAAGTGGTACGGGCGCAGACAGGTGGTCAACGGCGTCGATTACGACGTCGAACGCGGCGAGGTCGTCGGTTTGCTCGGACCCAACGGCGCTGGCAAGACCACCAGCTTCCGCATGACGATCGGACTCATCGACTCGGACGGAGGCAAGGTCAAGTTCGATGGCAACGACGTCACCCGGCTGCCCATGTATCAGCGGGCGCGCGCCGGCATGGGCTACCTCGCCCAGGATACCAGCGTTTTTCGCCAGCTCTCGGTCGAGGATAACCTGATGGCGATCCTCGAGACCCGCCCGAACATGACGCGCAAGCAGCGTAAGGCGCGGCAGAATGAGCTGCTGAACCAGTTCGGCCTGGCCACGATACGCAGGACCAAGGCCAACCGCGTCTCCGGCGGCGAGCGGCGCCGGCTCGAGATCGCGCGGTCGCTGATCACCGAGCCCAAGCTGATCCTGCTCGACGAGCCGTTTGCGGGCATCGACCCCAAGACCGTCACCGAGATCCAGGACCAGATTCGCGCCTTGGTCGAGACCTACAACATCGGAATTCTGCTGACCGATCATCAATTCCGCGAGACCCTGGAAGTCACGGACCGCTGTTACCTGATTCGCGAGGGGCGCGTCTTCGTCTACGGCAATCGCGAGGAAATTCTCAACAACCCCGAGGTGCGCCGGCATTACATCGGCGAGCGCTTCGACGTCGGCCACCTGCTCGACAGGCGGCGTCCGGTCGCGATCACCCGGGCTACCGGCCGCGCCGAATCGCACGATGTGTCCCCCGCCCCCATGCCGGCCGAACTTCCCGACCTGTCGAGCCGGCAGATCATCATCGGGGACATCGCCATTCCCCCTTCGGACAACCAGCCCGGTCAGGCGGCCCGGCCCGACTACGGATTCGACGACGACGATCCCTTCGCCACGCTCGAGCAACCGAGCTGAGCACGGAGGGGAAGGCGGGCTTCAGGAGCGAGACCTTGAGAATGAAACTCGCTTCCTATCACATGAGCACATGGGCTGTCGGGATGCCCGCGTTACGTTCGGCGTTCAGCATGGCATCAAACGCAGCCATCTTGTAGAGCGCGCCGAGCGTGGGAAGGTTGAAGCAGGTCTCGTCGAACATTCTCGCCCCGGCATGGGCGAGTATCGCCATCATCCCGATGTGCACCACGTCGGTGGCCTGCTCGCCCATGATGTGAGCCCCCAGCAATTCCAGGTCGGGCAGGCGGAAGAGCAGCTTGAGGAAGCCATGAGTGTCGCCGCAGATCCGTCCCCGGGCATTGTCGGCGTACGATGCGCGGCCGGCGACGTAGGCGATTCCCTTGGCCTTGAGCGAGTCCTCGGTCTCACCGACCATCCCGATCTCGGGAATGGTCCAGACGCCGTGAGGCAGGAGCTGGGGTGTTCCGGTGTAAACCCCCATCCCAAAGGCATGCCGGACCGCGCGGCGGGCCTGCTCCATGCTGGTTGAGGCCAGCGCCGGAAAGCCGATCACGTCACCCGCGGCGTAGATATGGGGGACGTTGGTTTGGAACGAGGAGTCCACCGAGATCAGCCCGCGGTCGCCGATCCGCACTCCCGCGGCGGGCAGGTTCAGGCTCTCGGTGTTGCTGTGCCGCCCGACGGAGACCAGCACCTCATCGACGGTGAGCTCCTGTCCCGAGCTGAGCTTGAGGGTGAACTGACCGGGGTTTCCCGGAACGGCCGGCTCGTTCGTGGTGCACGATACGGCGCGCTCCTTCCAGTGGAAGACGATGCCGTTGCGCTCCATCTCGGTGACCAGGGCCCGCGAGATCTCGCTGTCGAGAAACGACATCAGCACGTCGCGGCTGTCAATGAGATGAACTTTGGTCCCGAGCGCGGCGAACGTGCAGGCGTATTCGCAGCCGATGGTCCCCGCGCCGACCACGGCCATGGTCCTGGGGATATTGACCAGGTCGAGCAGCGTATCGGAGTCATAAACTCCCGGGCCGTACGGAAACATCGCGGGGCGAACGGGCGACGAGCCGGTAGCGATCAGGATGTTCTCGCCGCGGATCGACAGTTCTCCATTGTCGCGGGCCGCGTCGGCCTTGTGCTGATCCTGGGCCTGGCTCTTGGGTATCGTCCGCATGTGCACCGTGTGCGGGTCCACGAACGACGCGTCTCCGAAGAAGACCTCGGCGTGGAAGGCATCGAGCTGCTGGGCGAACATCGCATTCAAGCCGCTCTTGACCGTGCGCTCATGCCGCAAGAAGTCGCTGACGGTCGCCTCCCGGCGGATCGAGAGGTCCACGCCGTAGAGATCTCTGGACCTCAGTCCGGACAGGGCCACGGCCGTCTCGCGGAGCGTCTTGCTGGGTACGGTCCCCGTGTTGGCCCCCGCGCCGCCGAGTTCATGGTGCCGGTCGACCAGCGCCACGGACTTGCCCAGGATGCAGGCGGTCGTCACCCCGTTGAGGCCGGCGGGACCACCGCCGATGATGATCAAATCATACGTCTTTGGCTCGTGACTCATGGTAATCCTCGCCAGTCGTCTTCGGTTTCCCGCATTGCATGCAAAGAGTATTCCCGTCCGAGAAGACCCTCAGTTAGCCCGAATGACGTGGAATTAGCAATAATACTTTTCGTCGAAGGAATTTGGGGCCCCCTCTCCCCTCGCAACTTTGCACGGCCTGTCCTCTTTTCGTGTTCCACGCCTCTTCGTTGACCAGAAAAACCCGTTCGCGACCCCGCTTGTCCTTGGTTCGTTCGTCGGTGAGCCGTGCGTACCAGGCCCAGGCGGCGCTGTCGTCGCGCTTGAGGCCGAGGTACAGAGAAAGCGACTCCTCGGCCCTGGTTAGATTGCCGCCGGCTTCGGCAGGCGGGCCCGGTCCAGCAGTGACGAGGCGTGCCGCCGCATCTGGACGCGGTGCAACAGGTAGATTCCCCCGCCGCACAGGCCCAGGACCGTCATTAATCCGACCAGGAATCTGACGTGGAATTTTCTCATGTGGAATCTGACGTGAAACTTTCTCATGTGCGAGTTCATTCAGCGATTGAACAGCGGGTGTCGATTTCGCCTGGTTGGTTCGTCCTGGGGTCGGCGCTCCGTGTTCCATTCGCGCCTGGCGTTGCATCTGCACAACGATCGGGGTCGGACCCCGTGAGGTTGACGACTCGTCTTCAAGGTAGCGCCGAGGAGCCAATCGGGTTGCACGCTTCACTCAGGTGAGGCTGGACCGGCGCGGTCAGGAAACTCGCCACCGTCGCCGCGGACGATTCCGCCGCCCGCTGACTCGATATCCGGGGAAACCCGAAAATCCGTGCGATCTTCTCCTCCGGGACGCGGAGAACATGCGGCACGGTGGCCAGGAGAATCCGGAAATCGAGCCAGAAACCGGCGTGATCGATATAATAAAGATCCAGGGATAGCTTGCGGCCCACCATGCTCAGGTTGGTGTCGGGAGGTTGCAGCACCTGCGCCAGACCCGTGACGCCGGGACGCACATTCAGCCGCCGCCGGTACTCAGGGTAAACCCGCTTGAGCTGCGCAACGATTTCCGGGCGCTCGGGACGGGGCCCGACCAGGCTCATCTTGCCCTGGAGGATGTTGATCAATTGCGGCAGCTCGTCGACGTGGCTCCAGCGGAGCAGCCGGCCGACCGGCGTGATTCTGGGGTCTCCCGGCACAGACCACCGCGCGCCGTTGGGCTCGCTGTCGCGGTACATCGTGCGGATCTTGTAGATCGTGAAGACCCGCCCCCCACGTCCCAGACGCTTTTGCGCGTAGATGACCGGTCCACGCGAGGTCGCTCGAACCAGGACGAGAGCAATGAGTATGATCGGCATCGACACCACCAGGATCAGCAGGGCGAGCACGAATTCGATGAAGATTCGAATCTGCTCGGCCGGCTGGGCCATGGACCGGTCCAGTCCGTGATAGTGTGCATCACCGCTCAGAAGGCCTTGGGTTGCTACAGCCACGAGGAGAGTCTTCTCTTTATTCATTCATTACCTTGTGCGAGCCAGGCGATGAGATCTTGCCCAGCCAACCAAGCTGGGTCGCTCGGGCAAAACGTCGCGAGTTTCTGCAAAAGCCGGCCCGGTCAATCCTGTTGCGGAAATCAAAGATTGAAGTCTGTTAGGCTACGGTTCGATTCACCCTGCCTCGGCTCAGCCTGAGCGACCCCACAAGCTACTCGAGACACATGATTTGATGCAGGCCCCTGCTGATGCACACGGGAAGAGCTGATGGAGCGTGCCCTTGGATGCCATCTGGAGCCACTCAACCGAAGCGGATTGAAACAGCACGCTGCATTGACTTGATCAGGCAATCTGCAATCCCAATGGCAGTAGCATGCATCCCCTTGGCTCGCACTCATCAGAGTCCGTGGCGAGGTTCATTTCATGATCGCAGTCTATCACACCATGGTACCCTAATGCAGAGTACCAACTACCCATGGCATTTCAAGAGTCTCTTGGCGAATGCAAACCCTCGTTGAAAAAAAAGTGCATGCTGGGAAACAAAAGTGTCCGCTTCTTGGCCGTTCGCACAACAAGTCCGCGTCTATGCAGTCAATGAGCATAGCGATCTCGAAATGTGAAAAACAGTCCGAAGTTCGATGAATTTCTTTTAATTTTGGCTTTTATTTGGCACGTTATGGTCCTTCGTCCAGGAGCTTACCAGGTAACTAAAGGCGCAAAACAGAGTATTTCAAATCCTTTTCTTTCCGACACTCATTGAGCGGATCTTTCGCCCAAATGCGTGTATGCAGAACGGGTTGCATCCATGCGACTGCGCAGCCTCAGATCCATGGCATACACAATCTCGCCTTGTTACACGAGCACAAGCTTCCTTGCTTAGCCTGATGCAGGGTCGGAAACACGGCTTATATGACGCGATGGGCGTATTGGGGCACCGGAATATGTTCTGATAAATAAACAGTCCGGAGGCAATGATCTGTCCCCATCGGGACGTTCCGGTAACTCTCTCGATCCACAAGGCGCGAAGTGAGCGGACATTTCCTCGCCGCGTGACCGCAACTGCAAGAAGTGAAGGTCTGCGACCTATTGATTGACTGACTGCATCGCCTGGGCGTTATACCGGTCGCCCGTAGCGGCGCCCGCGGGCAGGATCCTGTCAATTTGCTCAAGCTCTTCCGGCGTCAGTCTGACACGCAGGGCACCGAGGTTTTCGTCGAGGTACCTGGCACGCTTCGTACCGGGGATCGGCACGATGTCCTCCCCGTGAGCGAGGACCCACGCAAGCGCCAGTTGACTCGGAGTGCAGCCCTTGGTCATGGCAAGCTGCTCGATCCTCGTCACGAGATCGAGGTTCTTCTGGAAGTTCTCGCCCTGAAACCGTGGCGCTTGGCGGCGAAAGTCTTCGGGCGCCAGGTCATCGATCGACTTGAACCGTCCGGTCAGGAAACCGCGACCCAGCGGGCTGTAGGCGACGAACCCGATGCCCAGTTCGCGCACGGCCGGCAAGACCTCGGCCTCGGGCTCGCGGCTCCAGAGGGAGTATTCCGTCTGCAACGCAGCGATCGGGTGAACCGTTGCGGCCCGGCGAATCGTCGCGGGTGCAGCCTCCGACAGCCCGAGGTAACGCACCTTTCCAGCCTTCACCAGGTCCGCCATCGCCCCGACCGTCTCCTCGATTGGCGTGTTGGGATCGACCCTGTGCTGGTAGTAGAGGTCGATCACTTCGACGTCCAGCCGCTGGAGGCTGGCGTCACAGCACTCCCTGACATACTTCGAGTCGCCCCGGACCCCGAGGAATTCCCCATTCGTACCGCGGACGTTGCCGAACTTGGTTGCCAGCACCACCCGCGCGCGGCGGCCCTGGATCGCCTTGCCGACGAGGACCTCGTTTCGTCCCAGTCCATAGATGTCGGCCGTGTCGAGCAAGCTCCCGCCGGCGTCCAGGTAGCGATGGATGACGCGGATCGACTCCGCGTCGTCCATCTGCTTCGGGTCGTAGAACTCGCTCATCCCCATGCAGCCGAGGCCGACCGCGGATACGCGAAGACCACTCTTGCCAAGTGCACGCTCGATCATGGTGTTTCTCCTCAAGGATGTTACCGTGAGCGCCAAGCTGTTCTACGCGGCAGGTCCACAGGCTGAGTCCCAGTGGCGCGCCTTGGTTCCAGAAGGTTCCCGGGTTTCGCGAGCTTCGACGCGGGACGAGAGTGACCCGGTCGAGAAATCATACCCGGAAACACACCCCGGCGACCGGGAAATCCGATGGATTTGTCCGCCCCGGGAGGCCAGAATACCTATTATGCAGTTATGGTGTGTCACGTGATGATTGAAGGCGCGTAGACTTCTGGCCAGATCCCCATGAGCCTATCAGCGGATCATGGGCGGTGAGCACATCGAAATCGATCTGAACATAATACCTAGCCCGCGGGTTTTCTACTTCGTGCACCCCGACTTGATCGGTTTTTTGCGGTTTTGCGATCTCTGCGTTCATGGTTCGGCCTCCAGGGAGACGTCCATGATTTCAAGGTGGATAGGATGGACCGGAGCCGGCGGTCTGTGGGGTTTCAAGTTCCTCGTCTTATCGATGGCTTTGCTCGTGGTCATGGGTGCCGGTCAGAAACTGGCTGCGGCGGACCGTCCCAGACCGACCTGGCACCGAGAAGAGCAAGAGCGAGGGGCGCGCTGGTTTCATCGACCGGCTGCTGGAAAGTTCCTGGAAGAAAGCGGGTGTGAATCCGGCGAAACCGGCGACCGACGAGGAATACTTGAGACGAGAACGGAAAGCGGGACAGGTCCGATATTGTTAAACTGGGAAAGCGGGACAGACTTGGAAAGCGGGACAGGTCCGATATTGTTAAACTGGGCGGCCCCGCCGACGTCCGAGCGATCTTCACCCGGGCGAGGCATTTTGATTTCGGCCCACCTTTCGCGGGCGACCCGTGGGACGATAGGCCGACTCTAGGC
>JBEKTN010000092.1:0-24216 GCA_049516015.1 Isosphaeraceae bacterium
GATGCCACTGAGGTTGCGTTCGATCTTGCGGCGCTCGCGAGTGAGCGTCGAGATCATCTTCTTGGAGTAGCTGAGCCCTTGCTCGCCGTCCAGAATCGTCTCCAGCTCCTCGAGCCGCTGCAACCGGCTGCGAATCGTCCGGAAATTGGTCAGCGTGCCACCCAGCCACCGCTCGGTCACGAAGGGCATACCGCCGCGGGTGCATTCTTCGTTGATCGTCTCGGCCGCTTGCCGTTTGGTTCCCACGAACAAGATCAGGCCGCCCGCGGACGCGATCCGGTGGAAGAACTTGGTCGCTCGGAGCAAGCCCCGCACGGTCTCTTTCAAGTCGATGATATGAATCAAGTTGCGCTTGCCGTATATGTACGGCTTCATCTTCGGGTTCCAGCGGCTGGCCCGGTGGCCGAAATGCACGCCGGCATCGATCAGGTCTTTGACTACGAGCGCCACGAACATACCTCCGCGCAATTTTCAGACATTTCCAGCCGAGATCCCCGGGCAAACAGCCAGAGGCAGCCTTGCTAGGGTAAAACTGTTCACTGACTCTCAACGTGATTCCCAGTTTATCGGTCCGGCCGCGCGGCGTCAAACCCCAGGTTGACCTCGTTCCGCCTTCGCTCCAGACGCTTACCCCGGTGCGTCCTGTCCCAGGTGGCACTTCTTGTACTTCTTGCCGCTGCCGCACCAGCACGGGTCATTGCGGCCGATCTTCGGTGCCGTGTAACGAAACGGTTCAACCGGTTGGACCCTGGCAGGCGGTGCCTCATCCCTCGCGGGCGAAAAGGAGGGATAGCTGGTGCGCGAGGGAAACTGCACCTGGGGCGTCCTGGCCATTCTCTCTCGATAACTTTGTTCCTCGAGGTAGCTTGCCGAGTACTCCTCGAACCAGGGCGCTTTCGGGTGATAGATCTCTCCACCTCGATCGTGGATTAGCCTCGCCGTCTTGCGATCGACGACACCCTCGTCGACCAGGTCTTCATCGAAGGCGGATTGGATCATGTTCAGCGCCAGGGGATCCGCCAGGTTGCAAAGATCACATACCAGGAAAGCGAGGGCTTTTGTGGAGTCGATTTTATTCTCGGCGTCCATACGGTGGATCGCCTCGAGTTCGTCATTGTCGCCAGGCTGCGTGGCTTCCTCGGTCCCGGGTTTCTCCACCACCTTGCCTGATGGTTTCGCAATCTCCTCGTCGCCGACCGTCTCGTGGTCGTGCTCGTCGCCGTCATTCTGGGGCTCCAGGTGTCCCCGCTCGAGAGCCAGCGTCTTCTTGACCTCGCCGACGACTCTCGTGAAAATCGGGCGAAGGACCTCGGCGAGCCGGGCTCTTTTGACCGGGTCATCGCCCGCGGCGATCTTCGCATCGTCAACCAGGTAATTCCGGTGGTAGCCGGTGATGGACGGGTCGCCGATCAGTTCCAGAAGAGTGTCAAAGCCTTCAGAGCCATACGTCGCGATCGCATCGGCCACCACTCTGCCGGTATCATTCTTGTAAAACCGGGCGAGATCGATGAGGTCGGGCAATGCCGACGGCGGACGAATCATGCTCAGGATTCCCACCGCATGGACGATCGGTGCCTCCGCGGGCCAGCCCAGGGGCCTGGTCTTGAGCACCTCCCGCAGCGGCTCCACGGCCGCATCTCCCGCCGCCAGGATCTGCTCCACCAGTCTCGGCTCGGGCCACTCGCCGGCCGCGACCATCTGGCCGACCAGGCTTCGAGCATCAGGCGGAGCCTGCTGTTCCAAATCGGCCTCGGCCCCAGTGTCTGGCTCGCCCGGAGAGCCCTCCTCGACAGGTCGTTGCGGTTCCATGGCGGTGTATTCCTTCCCGGCTCCGATCATGCGACAACGGCCGGATTCTACCGCAAGGGGAAGGGTGCGTCGAGTCGGCGAGGCGGTCCAGCAGAGCGTGGTCTTATGTCAGTGTGGACGAAAGATGCCTCTCCACCGATTTCCTTGGACTCAAGCCGGTCGGTCTAGTCTAATCAGCATCTTGACGCACTGAATGCCAATGAACCACGCGCGGTCGAAGCCAGTCGGGGAATTCAGGTCGAGTCGTGATTCGGCCCCAATCGGGGAGAAGGGATGAAAGCCATGCGAAATCCCGGGGGTGCAACATGAAACTCAGTGTTGGTTTCGACATCGTGTACGATTGCCCTAAACCCACTCCCATGATCTTGACGCTGAGCATTCACTATTCTCGCGTCTCCGACCTGCTGAGACCCGACGCGCTCGTCATCAACCCGCCCGCACCAACCAAGGCCTACCGCGACGGGTTCGGCAACTGGTGCACCCGGATCGTCGCTCCGAAGGGGGAAATTCATCTCAGGGCTGATTCGATCGTCAGCGACCCGGGGACGACCGACCGAATCGAACCGGGGGCGCAGCAGCACGCGGTCCACGACCTACCCGAAGAGACTTTGGTGTACCTGCTGGGCAGTCGCTACTGCGAGACCGACAACCTTACGGAGACGGCCTGGGCGCTGTTCGACAAGACGCCCACCGGCTGGGGTCGCGTCCAGGCCATCTGTGATTTCGTCCACCGGCACCTCCAGTTCGGCTACGAGCACGCGCGGCGAACGAGAACCGCATGCGAGGCGTATCGCGAGCGCCAGGGCGTCTGTCGAGATTTCGCCCACCTGGCGATCGCTTTCTGTCGCTGCATGAATATCCCCGCGCGCTATTGCACCGGGTATCTCGGCGATATCGGCGTACCACCGGCCAACGCACCCATGGACTTCAGCGCCTGGTTCGAGGCATTCCTCGGTGGTCAGTGGCACACCTTCGACGCCCGTAATAACATCCCGCGGATCGGTCGCGTCTTGATCGCACAAGGCCGAGACGCCTCCGACGTGGCGATCAGCACGACATTCGGCCCGTGCACGCTGAAATCATTCCGGGTCTGGACCGACGAGGTGAAGGACTGAGCAGAGGAAGAGAGAAGAACGGCGAAAGGGGCCGCCCACGTTTCCCGCATGCCAGAAAGTGGGTGGCCGCTTCCGCTCTCCCCTTCCGCTCTCCCCTCTCTAGAAAATGCGGAATGCGGAATTCGGAACGGGGAACCGGGAAGGAGAGATGGCAGATGACAAATGGCAGATGGCGGATGGCGGATGGCGGATGGCGGATGGCAGATGGCGGATGGGGGATGCCGGATGGCGGATGGCGGATGGCGGATGACAAGCCCGCGGTGAACTCGGAAGGCTGCGTGGAAGGCGAGAGCAGCGAGTCAATGCCAGAGGTGAGCCACGGTCGGATCGTGGGACACGATTCCAATCGTGTCATTGATGATTCGATGAACGACAAGATCGGAATGATGTGCGGGGAATTCTGGCGCGGCGATCAATAGATCCCGTGCAGCGGCCCGCCCGGCGCGGCCAGAGCGTCGACCCGGCGCTCGATCTCGGGATCGTCGATCAGGGGCGGGGCGTGGTGCGGCTTGATGCGGGCGTCGATGACCAGCGGACCGCGGCAGCCCCAGTGCTTCTGGTCGATGAACGAATCGATTCCTTCAATGTCGGCCGCGGGATTGGAACGGGTGAATGTGACCCAGAGGAAGTTCCCAAGATTCCGCGCCGTGAACTCGCTGTCGTCGACGATCACGATCAAGGGGAAGGAACGGAACGGATCCTCGGGCCCGAAGCTCCGGCAGAACCTGATGAGCTGGTCCGAGCCAGGCTCGAATCCCGGTCCCCGGATGGCGAGGATCCCCGGCAAGACCAGGCGGGGATCGGCAAAGCCGTCGGGGATCCGCAATCCGCCGGGAAGCTCGACCGGAAGCTCCCTGCGCCTCGGGCCGGCGGCGGCCATCACGACCTTCGACCCCTGGTTCAGCCCGTGACCCGAATAATCGAGGGTGTCGATCGTGGTCCGCGTCTGGAAATGCAGGTCGCTAGTCCAGTCGATCCGCTCGAGCAGGTGCCGCAAGAAGGCGGGAATGTCGTGGATGTCGAGCGCAGGATCGTCCTCGCCCGCGACGATCAGCAAGTACTTCGCCAGCGAAAGCTGCCCCTGGCCGAGGATCGCGCTGGCGGTCGTGAGAATCTCCTGGGGCCGGCGGACCGTCGCATAAGGAACGTACCGCTCGCTGGCGATCGCCAGGAGCAGGGGATGAACGCCGGCGGCATCGACCGCGTGCACGGCGCGAACGCCGGAGATCACGGTCGGGATGATTGGCCCGGTCAGCTCGTGAATCAAGGCGCCGAAGGTCGTGTCTTCCTGGGGGGGCCGGCCCACCGAGGTGAACGGCCAGATGGCGCCCTGGCGATGATAGACCGTCTCGACCCGCAGCACGGGGAACTCATGCGCCAGGCTGTAATAGCCCAGGTGGTCGCCAAAGGGGCCCTCGAGCTTGCGCGTCTCCGGGTCGATCGTGCCGGTGATCACGAAGTCGGCCTCGGCGGGCATGGGCAGGCCGCCCTCCACCGCGACCATCGCTACGCGCCGGCCCCCCAGCACCCCGGCAAACGCCAGCTCGGGCAGGCCCTCGGGCAAGGGCATGACCGCGGCCACGGTCAGGGCAGGGGGCCCTCCCACGAACACGCTGGCCCGCAGCGGCTCTCCCCTGCGGATGGCTGCCGCATGGTGGACGCCGATACCCCGATGGATCTGGTAATGAAGGCCAACCTCCCGGTTGGGAACGTACTGGTTTCCGGAGAGCTGGACCCGGTACATCCCCAGGTTCGACCGGGCCAGGCCGGGATGGTCGGGATCCTCGGTGTAGACCTGGGGCAGAGTGATGAATGGTCCGCCGTCGGCCGGCCAGGACTGGATCGCCGGCAGGCGGTCGATCGTGGTCTGGTGCTCGAGGATCGGCCCGTGGCGGGCCATCCTGGGCCGGAGATGCCAGAGTGTCCGGGGCAGGCCCCGATAACGCCAGGGCCTGCGCGCCGCGGCGCCAGGGTCCACCTTCAGCTCGACCAGCAGGCGAACCGCATCCAGGGTGTCGCGGAAGAGGAACCGGGCCCGGTCGATCGTTCCGAACAGGTTGGACACCAGGGGGAAAGCGGTCGCCTTGACCCTGGCGAAATAGAGCGCCGGGCCGCCCGCCTGGTAGACTCGCCGCTGGATGGCCGCGGCTTCGAGACGGGGATCGACCTCCTGATCGATGACCGCGAGCTGGCCTGTTCTTTCGAGCTCGCTGACACACGCTGCAAGCGATCGATAGCCCATCAGGGCAGTTCCTCTGCGGGTTCAATTCTGAGTCTTCTCCCAGCTTACCGACCTGACGCTCGGCTCGATGTTGATCCGCGACATTGTGTCCTGGAGGGCCCGGTCGTTACGCTCGACCGAGTAGATTTCGGCGACGACCGCGGCCATCCCGTCCTGTTCGGCCTCCTGGATCGAAATCTTCTGAACGGTCATCCCCGGCAGCGCGTTGATATGCCGCAGCAGAACGGTTCGGATCACCCCTTCCTGAGCCTCCTGGCAGACCACCCGCAACTGGTACATCGTCTCGATGTCCACTGCCGTCTTCAAGCGGAGGTCGATCTGGTGGCCGACCGGGCGAAGGCCGAGGTGAACCACGAGGACCGTGAGCGTCCCGACCAGGCTGTGGAGCGGGAACCCGGCGCCGGCCAGGGTGCCGACCGCGGCGCTGCACCATAAAGTCGCCGCCGTGTTCAGACCCTTAACGGTGAGTCCATCGCGGAGGATCACCCCGCCGCCCAGGAAGCCGATGCCGCTGACGATGTACGACGCGATGCGCGTCGGGCTGCCCCCATCACCCATCAGCCTGGTCAGGGAGACGAAGAGGGCCGCGCCGACGCAGACCAGCGCGTTGGTTCGCAGCCCGGCCGGGTGCTGGTTGATCTGCCGCTCCACGCCGATCGCCACCCCCATCATCAGGGCAACGCCGACGTTGACGATAAAGGAGATGATCAGCATCGCGCCACCTCGGCCCGTCGTGGGCAACCCGCTTGTTTCAGCACCTCGATCGAACTCCGGACTCGACCGCGGGCCGCACCGGCCCGTCGAGCGAGGAAAGCCCCGGCGGAGGTTACAGCCACGAGCCGTACTTCCGCACGAACCACTGCTTGACAACCTGCGTGAGCGCGCAATACCCGGTCAGGATCGCCACTAGCCAGGGGAAGTAGGCCGCGGGGAGGGGTGTCATCCCGATCGCGGCTCCGAGCCTGGAGAAGGGGATCACGACACCAGCCGCCATGATGACGAGTGTGATCGCCAGGAGCGGCGCGGCCGCCCGGCTCTGGAGGAAGGGCAGCTTCGCCGTGCGGATCATGTGGATGATCAGCGTCTGGGAGAGGAGCCCCTCAACGAACCAGCCCGACTGAAAGAGCGACTGCCGATCGGCGGCGTTCGCGCCGAATACGTACCACAGGAGGGCGAAAGTCGCGAGGTCGAACAGTGAGCTGATCGGGCCGATGCAGAGCATGAAGCGGCCGATGTCTCCCACCAGCCACCGGCGGGGCCGCTCCAGGTACTCCTCGTCCACCCGGTCGAACGGGATCGCGGTCTGGGAGATGTCGTAGAGCAGGTTCTGGATCAGGATCTGGAGCGGGAGCATCGGCAGGAACGGCAGACAGGCGCTGGCGATCAGCACGCTGAGCATGTTGCCGAAGTTGGAGCTGGCCGCCATCTTGATGTACTTGATGATGTTGCCGAACGTCGCCCGGCCGGCGATCACGCCTTCTTCCAGGACCAGCAGGCTCTTCTCGAGCAGGATGATGTCCGCCGACTCGCGGGCGATGTCGGCCCCGGTGTCGACCGAGATCCCCACGTCGGCGGTTCGCAATGCGGGGGCGTCGTTGATGCCGTCGCCGAGATAGCCGACCGTGTGACCGCAACGTTGCAGGGCCGCGATGACGCGGGCCTTCTGCGCCGGCGTCAGCTTGGCGAAGAGGGTGACCCGTTCGGCCGCCTCCTCCAGCTCGGCGTCGGACATCGCCTCGACCGTACCGCCGAGCAGCAACCCCGCGGCATCCAGGCCGACGTCGCGGCACACCTTGCGGGAGACCAGCTCGTTGTCGCCGGTGAGGAT
This sequence comes from Isosphaeraceae bacterium, assembly GCA_049516015.1. GTDB lineage: Bacteria > Planctomycetota > Planctomycetia > Isosphaerales > Isosphaeraceae > Aquisphaera. Next base: position 6,995 of record JBEKTN010000092.1, read on the forward strand.
CTTGACCGCAACACCGTGGGTGCGGAGGGCGGCGATCGCCGGGGCGGCAGACTCCTTGGGCGGGTCGAGGAAGGCGATGAATCCGCACAGGATCATGTCGTTCTCGTCGGCCACGCCGTATTGTCGGCCGGGCAGGCTGTCCACCTCCTTGCAAGCGACCGCGATCACGCGCAGGCCGTCTTTGTTCATCCCGGTGCTGAGGCCGATCGTGCGCGAGCGAATCTCCTCGGTCAGCGGGACGTCGAGGTCCCCGATCCGGGCGGAACGGCACGCCGAGAGGACTTCCTCGACGGCCCCCTTGCAGATCAGCAGGTCCCGGCCGTGGAGCACCTCGTGGACGATGACCGACATTCGCCGCCGGTTGAAGTCGAAAGGGATCTCGTCACACTTGAGATACCGGTCGGTGAGCTGCTTCGATTCGATCAGGTCCTCGTGATCCAGCACCGCCTTGTCGAGCAGGTTCTTCAGTCCGGTCTGGAAGTAGCTGTTGAGGAAGGCGTATTCGAAGACCCCTTCGTCTTCCTCGCCGTTGACGTCCAGGTGCATCAGCAGCGCCACCCTGTCCTGGGTCAAGGTCCCGGTTTTGTCGGTGCAGAGGACGTCCATCGCGCCGAAGTTCTGGATCGCGCTCAACCGCTTGACGATGACCTTGCGGCGGGACATCGCCACGGCCCCGCGGGCGAGGGTGGCCGTGACGATCATCGGCAGCATCTCGGGAGTCAGCCCGACCGCGACGGAGACGGCGAAGAAGAAGGCCGCGACCCAGCTTCCCTTGGTCAGCCCGTTGATGACGAAGACCAGCGGGACCATCACCAGCGTGAAGCGGATCAGCAGCCAGCTAACGCCGTTGACGCCCCGATCGAAACTGGTCTCGGCCCGTTTGCCCACGAGGTGCCTGGCGAGAGTTCCCAGATAAGTACCCGGGCCCGTGGCGACGACGACCGCCTTGGCGGAGCCGCTGACCACGTTGGTTCCCATGAAGCAGGCGTTGGGCAGCTCGAGCGGAGCCTGAGTTTCCGCACCCCGGCCCCGACCGGCGGACTTCTCGACGGGCAGCGACTCGCCGGTCAGGATCGACTGGCTGACGAACAGGTCCTTGGCCGAGATGAGGATCAGGTCGGCCGGGACCATGTCGCCGGCGGACAGGTAGACGACGTCGCCGGGAACGAGGAGCTTGATCGGCACCTCTTCGCGCGTAGGCGGATGTCGCGGCGCGTTGCGGTCGTGCGGCTCCTCAGCGAGAGGCAGGGTGCCGGTGATCCGCGGTCCCGGCCGGCTCACCGTGGCGGTCGTCCCGACCATCGCCTGGAGCCGCTCGGCCGCCAGGGTCGAGCGGAACTCCTGAACGAACCGCAGGCCCACACTGATCGACACCATGACCGCGATGATCACGGTGGCCTTCACGTCCTCGGTCAGGAATGACACGACCGCCAGCGCGGTGAGTAGATAGATGAACGGGTTATGAAACGAGTGGAAGAGCTGGGCATACCACCGCGGCGCGCGCTCGTGCGCGACCTCGTTCAGGCCGTACTGGCCGCGGCGGTCGGCGGCAGTCACCTTGAGGAGGCCGTCGGGCGAGGTGTTCAGGGACAGCAGCACGTCCCCGAGCTCCTGGGAGGCTTCTTCGACCACGCGGAGCTTGGGAGTGTCGCTCCTCCCGGACCGGCGGGTGGGCCGGGAGAGGCCGCCTACGTCTTCGAGGATCTCGGGAACGTTCAGATCGCGCGTCACGGGCATGCACTCTACTCCTCTCTGGAACTGAGGAGGGAGCGGAAGGGGGACCTGGTGAATCGTCATCGACCCTTGGCTGATTCACGTAAGGATCCGTCCGCATGAATGACATGGTGGCCTCCTTGCTCGGCCACCGCCAGCTCGTGTGATTGTACCCCATGACGCGATCCCGGATAAAGCAGCCGATCCTGCGCTTTGGCCGAGTGGCGGTCAGGCCGATCATGCGGGTGCGGCTGCTGCCCCGCGTGCGGGTGGATCAGAAGTCCAGCGCCGCCGAAAGCGTCACGCCTTGGTTGTCCATGAAGAGATGCGACCTCGCGGTGTTACTCTCGGTTCCCGTCTGCCACCAGAACTCGTACACATAGCCCGCGTAGAAGTGGAGGTTGGCGTAATTTGGGGGCTGCCAGCCCAGGCCGACTTTAAAGTTCAGGATGGGAACCTCGTTCCAGAAATTCTCTTTGAACTCGCCCCGCGCCGGGTTGCCAGCGGGAGTCAAGGTCGCCGTGGAGAAGCGTTGCCGGATGCGAGTGAACGTGTCGGCGATGTCCAGGTTGGTGAGGAAGAAGAGCCCCGGCTGGGTGAGGTTGTGATCCAGCCCGATCCCGAAGTGCGGGCCGGCACCGGCTGTGTAGTTGACCGCGCGATCCGCGAAGACGCCGGTGCCCGCGGCGGCCACGTTGAATGGTTGACTGACCGTGCTATCCAGCCAGGTGTAGGCCACTCGCACGCCGGCGCGCCATTTCATGGTCCAGTTCACCCAGGGAGTATACTCGCGGCTGGCGTAGTCCATGTCTGTGTAGTTCACGCCGAGATGGCTCGTGCGCGTGAAATTGCCGGCCGGCCCACTGAACGGTCCCGTCCCGTCCGAGTAGAAGCCTCGATCGGAGAGGGAGAACTCGCCGAAGCCCGTCGGCAGCCGATAGCCCAGCTCGAGCCGCGGAGCAACCGTCCAGGCGAGCTGGGCAACGCCCGTTGTCACGTTCACCGACCTGCCGGCCGAGGTCATCACCGCCGGGGCTTTCCACTGGTTGCCGAACACGTGCGGGTGGATGATGTCGATCTGCACGTCGGTGAACCACCCTGTCCTCGGCCACTGCGGTGGATCGAGGATCGGGTCGTGAACGAAGTAGCGCTCCAGGTTGGGCGGGGGAGTGGCCGGGGGAGCCGGCTGGAACAATGAGCCGGGCTGGTCCGGCGGCCGGGGCAGTGAACGCAAGAACTCGGGCTCCCACCTAGTCTCCGGGGCCAGCACATCGGAGCCGGGCAGCGGAGCGGGAAGATCGCCAACAAGCTGGGCGATGTCGGGCCGGGTTGCCGGGGTCGGCGCCTCGGAGGCGGTCCGCGGAGCCGGGGCCTGGGCATAGGTCTCCGGCAACGCCAGGATCCCTCCCAGGAATGCCACCGTCAGCAAGAGTCGAGCCGTATGGGCCATGACAGAATCCTCTCCTGATCGAATCTCCGCCATCCGCTTACTTTGCCACCGCCGCCGTGCCGGGGTCGGGGGCACCCTGGGGCTCGAGCAAGCGGTCCCATCCCGCTTCAAGAACTCGCGTTGGGGTCGGCTTCTTCTCCAGCAGCTTCTGGGGATCGAGCCCGCGGTCAAGCGCCGCTCCGAACGGGCTTGTGGTCGTCGGTGGCGCCGCGTGATCGGCGGGCCGGTGGGCTGCGGGCGGTGCCACGCCTGGAGCTGGAGGTTGCGGCATTGGGCCGCCTCCCGCCCCGGGCGTCGGTGCGGCCGGCACGCTGCTGGCGGGCCGAACCGGCACGCCGGCTGCCGGCCGGGAAAGGGGCACGACAGCGCCGGGCGGCGCGGCACCACGACCACCGACCCCGGCGCGATTCACACACTCCTCGGCCAGGGCAGCGTGTCCGCAAGTCAGCAGTGACAGTTTAGTGAAGTCGGGCAGTTCCGGCAGCTCACGCGGCTGTGCCAGTTGGTACAAGTCGTCGGTCTGCAAGAAGTCCGCCACGCCCACCACGGAGGTCCACACGGCGCCGAGGACGCCTATGTAGGTGGTGACGTTCGTCGACAAGGTTTGCTGCGCAGCCACCAGGTCGCCAAAGGCCGAGCTGGGGTCGATCTGGCGGCGCGCGAAGATGCCCCGGTAGTAGCGGACCAGGTCGGGCAAGATATTGCGACGGTAGTCCTCCAGGGCGACCAGGTTGTTCTTGTAGCCTTCGTAGGCTAGGGCCAGGCTGTTGGCCAGGGTGACCTCGACCCGGTGCGATTCTTCACCGGCGCGGAGCAGCGCGGCCTGGGCGGCGATGATGTTCCCCTTGTTCTGGTCCCAGATGGGGATCGGGAAGCCGACCGAGAGGGTTTGGTACGTCCCGAACGGGGACAGCGCGAAGTCCTTCTCGAGCGTGGCACGCACGTCCAGATCGGGGAAGAGCGGCAGGACCTGCGCCAGCCTGAGGAGATGCTGCGCCTTCACGACGCCGTTGCGGGCTGTCAGGATGTCGGTGTGGTTCTTCAGGACGTGGGACAGGACCGTATCATAATCATAGTACGGAATGAACCGATCGACTCGGCCGGCGATTGCCGTGAGCGGCAGTTGCTGCAGGCCGAGAGTCGCCACGAGCGATTTCCAGTCATACATGTACGAAAAGATCGCCTGCTTGTACGCGAGGCGGGTCATGTAAGCTTGCGCTCGCAGGGATGCCGGTTCGTAGGGTGCCGCGACCGAGCCGCGCAACAACCCCGTCTGGATCCGATAGACATCGTCGGTGAACTGCGCCAGCGCCCGGTTCACGATCAATGTCTCCACGTCGACCAGCACCGTGAAATACGCGGTGCGCACCGCCGTGGACAGATCGCTGCGAGCACGCTTCAGGGCCAGCACCGCATTGTCCAGATCTTTCTGAGCCGCGGCCACCCCGAGCTTCTGTTTGCCACCCGTCTTGATGATCTGTTCGATGGCAGCGCCCTGGACGCCGGCCGTGCTGTTATTGTTCGACGGATCCACCAAGTAGCTGAGGACGGGGTTGGGGTAAGTCTTCGCCTGAATCAGGTTGCCCTTGGCCGCCTCGACGTCCGAGACCGCCTGCCGCAGCGTGGGGCTGTTGGCGGCGGCCAGGCGCTGGAGGTCGGCCAGCGTGTAAGGCTTCCCTTCCGGCCCCGGCTGGACCGGCGGCTCGACCGGCAGGGGGGGTAGTTCCGGATAAACGCGCTCGATTACAGGCCCCGCCGCCGCTGGGTCCTTGGGTATCTTGATCTCCGGCGCCTCCGACCCCGGTAGCTTCTCCGGGATACGCAAGTCCGGTGTCCGCTGCCTGTCTGCTAGGCTGCGCGACCCTGGCTGCGTTTGCGTCCAGGCGACGGTCTGCACGGAGGCATCCTTCAGGGGCATCTGCCGCCGGGCCGGTTCCCGCTGCAATTCCAGCAAGGCGCTGGTCTGCACATCGGTGGCGGCTTCGGGCACCGCTGTGCTCTTCCGGCCCGACCGGGTGCTCGAGGACGCGCTGTCGCCCTTGGGAGATTCTGCCGATTTCCCGGCCTCCGCTGCGCCCTCGGGAGCGATGTCGAAAGGATGATTGACCATGTCGCAAACGACGTGGTCGGTCGTCTGGCGCACCGGCCAGGCGCAGCCGCTCACCAGCAATACAGAGAGCAGGAGTAGCCTTCGTACCATGATCTCCGCCCTCAAGAGTAAACCCAACGTATGGGTCGAGAAAATGGGCGTAAGTGGGACCGCCAAAGTCCAGGGGACCACCGGGAGGACCTGGCCGCGAGCCGCCCCTCCTGGAGGCGCCGCGACCGCAATCTGCCAGTTCACCCCGCTTCGAGCTGCTTCGAGTCTGCCACGGCGGGAAGCTGCCAGCGGCTCAGGTAAGCCGCCAGAACCTCCTCGGCAATGGCGGACTGAGAGATCCGCCGCATCGCCGACTCGACGCCGAGACGCTGCGCCGTCCCGACGGTGAGATGTAGAGTGACCTTGACAGTGCTTGGACTTACGGGCGAACCGCCGTCGGGTCCTGGCACACTGCCTTGTCGTCGTCCTATCGCGTCGCGTCCCATGCGTTTCGCCTCCTTGCCGTCGTGCCTACACAGACTTCTATCGGCAATCCGGGGTGGCTTCCGCATGAATTCGAGCTGGTTTCTTGAGGAATTCGGGGTGATTCCTTGCCGCGATGGAAGGGATATGCCAGTTACGGAGGAAAGAGTGGAGGCCGTGCCCGGCCGAAATCAAGTGGTGGTTCCCCAAGGAGGAATAAAACCCAAGGAAAACGGAGGATGCCTGGGGTAAGAGCTTTTCGGGACCCCCTCGCGGCCCCGAAGAACAAAGGACTTACGAACAGCGCACGCGGCTCGGTCGGCGGCGCTCAGCATTTTCCTCTTTTTAGAATAGAGTGTACATTGGATGAACAAGCGGTCGTGCGGGAGCGAAGCAAGCAGAGCGGCAAGGGGCTGCCAACGGGCCGTTCGTACGATCAAGAGTACGGGAATCCGGACTGACGGCACGAGAATCTGGCCGGGTCAAGGGTGGCCTGGTTCTTGAGTATGGGACGCAGGGCGATCGCAAGTTAGAATGGGATACGGGCGTCGAACAGGCTCACTGGCAAAGTTCAAAGAACGGGCTGATACCTCATGGTTCGGGCGCTGATCACCTGGAGCCTGCACAACCGTTTAATCGTCCTGTTGGGGACGCTGGGGCTCATCGTCTTCGGACTGCACTCGGCCTATAACCTCAATGTCGAGGCTTATCCCGACCCGACACCTCCGCTCGTCGAAGTGATCACCCAGAACCCCGGCGCCAGCCCTGAGGAGATGGAGCGGTTGATCGGCATCCCGATCGAGACCGCGCTCAATGGGATGCCCGGCCTGAAATACCTGCGGAGCATCTCGCTGGCTGGGCTCAACGACGTCAAGTGCGTCTTCGATTACGGCACTGACTACTGGCAGGCCCGCCAGGAAGTGATCAACCGCATCGGCATGATCAGCAACCTGCCCACCGGCATCTCTCCGACGCTATCGCCCTGGAGCCCGACCGGCGAGATCGTCCGCTATGTTCTGGAGGGACCGTCCTACACGCTGAATCAGCTCAAGGCCGTCCAGGATTGGGTGATGGAACGGCAACTGCGGACCGTGCCGGGTGTCATTGATGTCACCGGGTTCGGCGGGACGGTCAAGCAGTATCAGATCCTGCTCGACTCGCAGCTCATGAGGCACTACGACGTGACCTTGCAGATGGTCACGAACGCGATCTCGCAGTCAAACGCCAATGTGGGGGGGGACGTCCTGCCCCTGGGGGATCAATCGCACAACGTTCGGGCGATCGGCTACCTGGGTGAGGGCGTTGATTCGCTCGACCCCGCGGTGGCCGAGCGGTCCTACATGATCGAGGTCGAGAAGCTCGAGGATATCCAGGACGTCGTTGTCACCTCCTACCAGAACATGCCGGTCTACATCAAGCAGATCGCCAAGGTCGTGATCGGCTATCAGCCTCGTCTGGGGGTCGTGGGACGGAACGGCGAGAACGAGGTCGTTGAAGGCATCGTGCTGATGCGAAAGTACGAGAAGTCGCTGCCGGTGTCCTACGCCGTACTGGAGAAGCTCAAACAAATCGAGGAAGAGAATCTCCTTCCCAAGGGGATGAAGATCAACGTTTTCAACCAGCGAACCGAGCTCGTGCACGTGACGACGCACAACGTGCTGCACAACCTGCTGGTCGGAATGGGATTGGTCATCACGATTCTCTTCGTTTTCCTGGGCGACCTGGCCAGCGCGGGGATCGTGGCCATCATGATCCCTCTGGCATTGTTGTTTTCGATCAGTGCGCTCTATCTGCAAGGCAAGTCGGCCAACCTGCTGTCGATCGGCGCGGTCGACTTCGGCATCATCGTCGACAGCTCGACGATCATCGTCGAGAACATTTACAGGCACATCACGGCCCATGACGCCGACCGGTCGCGGCCGCTGATCGACCGGATCATCGACGCCTCGAGCGAGATCGAGCAGGCACTCTTCTTCTCCACCACGATCATCGTTTGCGCATTCATCCCGCTGTTCTCGATGACCGGCCCGGAGGGTGCGTTGTTTGGACCGATGGCGACCACGTACGCCTTTGCGATCTGCGGAGCCCTCCTGCTGGCGGTGACCCTCGCTCCGGTTCTTTGCTCGTACCTCTTCGCGAACAAGACCACCGCCACCGACACGTTTCTCGACAAAATCATGAAGTTGCGCTACCTCCGCGCCCTCTGCTTCGTCTTGAGGCATCGCACAATCACGTTGCTTGTCTTCATGGGATTGTTCGCTTACACGTTCAGCCTGATCCCCAAGCTCGGGGGCGAGTTCATGCCGCCGCTCGAGGAGGGACACCTGTGGATCAGGGCGATCTTGCCGCGGACCGTCACGCTCCAGGAGGCGGCGCGGATAGCCCCCCGGCTCCGCGAAGTGATAGGCTCGATCCCGGAGATCAGGGGCGTGATGTCGCACGTCGGCCGGCCTGACGACGGCACCGACGTGACCAGCTACTTCAACCTCGAGTTCAATGCGCCCCTGTATCCGATGGAAGAGTGGCGAAGAAAGCCGGTCACGATCTTCGGCAAAGAACTCTGGGATCGAGCCATCACGCGTGAGGAGATCCAGGATGAGCTGATGGCGAAGTTCAAGGTATTCCCGTCCATCAACTTCAACTTCTCGCAGTACATCCGCGACAACGTCGAGGAGGCCCTTTCGGGCGTCAAGGGGGCCAACTCGATCAAGCTAATCGGCAACGACCTCAACATCCTGGAGGAGGCCGGGCAGAGGGTGGTCAACATCCTCAACACGGTTCCCGGGATCAAGAACGCCGGCCTGTTTCACATCATTGGCCAGCCCAACCTGGAGATCCAGATCGACCGTCACGAGTGCGCCCGTTACGGGATCAACGTCTCGGATGTGGAAGCGGTGGTCCAGGTCGCCGTGGGCGGGCGGGCTTTTACCCAAATGATCGAGGGAGAGAAGCGGTTCGACATCGTACTCCGTCTGCCCAAGCATACCCGTGACGACCCGGAGGTCATTGGCCGGATTCCCGTCGATACTCCCGGACAGGGGGACGGCAAGCCGGGCGTCCGTATCCCGTTGAGTCAGCTCGTCAAGATCGATCCTCACAAGCCAGGCGCGTCGTACATCTACCGCGAGAACAACCGCCGCTACATCCCGATCAAGTTCAGCGTGCAGGGACGAGACCTGGCGTCGGCCATCGCCGAGGCCCAGCGCAAGGTGAACGATCCCACCACCGGGGCTCACCTCCCCAAAGAGGGTTACACGATCAGGTGGTCGGGCGAGTACGAGCAGATGCAGGAAGCCAACGCTCGACTCATGTGGATCATTCCCTTGTCACTGGGCCTGATCATGATGCTGCTCTACTCCATGTTCGGGTCAGTGAAAGATTGCATGCTGGTCGCCATCAACGTGCTCGAGGCCGCAATGGGGGGCGTGTGGGCTCTCTATCTTACCGGAACACCTTTCAGCATCTCCGCCGCGGTCGGCTTCGTGTCGGTTTTCGGTGTGGCGGTTCAGGACGGAGTGCTGCTGGTCTCTTACCATAACCAGATGCGCGAGCGCGGCTATTCCGTCTGGGAAACCTGTATGCGTGGGACGGAACTCCGGATTCGACCGGTTGTCATGACCTCGCTGACCGCGGCGCTGGGACTCTTGCCCGCGGCGCTGGCCACCTCGATCGGTTCGCAGGCCCAGAAGCCTCTCGGCATCGTGGTGGTTGGTGCGATGATCTGTACACTGTTCCTGACCAGGTACATGATGCCGATTCTCTACAGTTTCTTCCCGGCTCCATGCGGATCGGGAGAGACAGGGACTGGTGTCGTCGTGGAGGGGACCAACTACAGCGCCCGCTACATGCACTATTTCCCGGAGGAGGAAGGGGCTCGGCCCAATTCCAAGTATGACCCGAACGCTCCTCACAACTGATCGTTTGTCTCAAGGTCCGCGGTGGTTTCGGAGGATCGGCACGATGAAAATAAGCTGGAAACTCGCCCTCCTCCTTGCGGTGATCGCTGGAGTCGGCGCCTGGCTGGCGGTGGATCATCGCACCTGGGGCCGCGTCGAGAACGTCTTGAAGCAAATCTCCGGCAGCGCCCATGCCGATGAGAGCCGGCCCAGCAAGGCCTGGATCTCGGAGTTGGCCGACAGGACTCCATGGGACCATCTGATCAGTCTCACCCCGGATCAGTTCGAGGGGATCGGCGTTCGGACTGTCGCCGTCAAGGAGCAGACATTCCCCACGCTGCTGCGGCTCAACGGCACCACCGACTACGACCCCGCCAAGCTGACGGTCGTGCGAGCCCAGTTCGACAGCCGGGTCGACAACGTGCTGGTGGACCTCGGCTCCGTGGTCCAGCCGGGAACCCCGCTGCTGGATTTGTTCAGCGCTGACCTTGCCGTAGCCAAGAACGACTACGAGACGGCCATCAGCCAGCATGACCGCGACAAGAAAGTGCTCGATTACAAGGCCCCTCTGGCCGAGACCAACGCCATACCTCGCAAAGACTTGATCGAGGCCCAAAACGATGAAGCCAAGAGCCTTCTGCAGATGAAACTGGCCAAGGACAAGCTCCTGGTCTTCGGCCTGACCGAGAACGAGATCGCTGATGTTCCCAATGAGGACGGAGTGAAAAAGGCCAAGATGATTCTCCGCTCCCGCGCCGCCGGGATCGTGATCAAGCGGTCGGCCGTCCGGGGTAACTATTACGACTCGAAGGACGAGTTGATGCAGATCGCGCCCCTCGAGCACCTTTGGGTCCGGGGTAACGTCAGCGAGCTCGACGCCGACAAGGTCCAGGTGGGCCAGAAGCTGAAGGTGGTTTTCCCCTACTCCGCACTGACGATCGACGGCAAGGTGGAGTATATCGACAAGGCGATCGACACGGACTCGCGCTCTGCCAAGTTCCGTTCGTCGATTTCCAACCCGGAAGGCCGGCTCAAGGCCGCCATGTTCGTGCGTGTTCTGCTCGAGGTCCCACCGAAACCGGGTCAAACCGTGATCCCCCGGGGAGCGATGGTCTCGGTCGATCGGGTCGACTATGTCTTCGTCAAGCAGCCAGGCAAGAACGACAAGTTCGAGCGCCGGCCCATCGTCGTGGCCAAGGAGAATAACGACTTCGTGCTGGTCTCCGAGACCAGCCCCGGAAACCTGGAGTTGAAGCCGGGCGACGAAGTGGTGGCCACCGGCAGCCTGATCCTCGAGCAGATATACGAGGATCGGGTGATGGCCGAGGGCGAGTTCCTGTCGACGCAGCCTGAGCTCGATGAAAAGACCGTTCCCCTCAACGACCACGAAGTGTCGATCTCCGTCAAGCCGTGAGCCCGTCAGGTTCTCGCCAGAGTAACTCTACTTCAGAACCCGGCGCCTGATTGTCGATGTAGGTTTGCACGGGTTGCAGCGCGGTTATGGACTTTTCCAGTCGGCCGGAGACGGCAGGATGCCCGTCTTGTCGACAGGGCCAGGAAGGCTGCCGATGCAATGATGGATCATAGGTTGCGACGCAGTCTGGTCGTGGTACTGGCCGTTTGGGTCGTTGCCGTCGCTGGCCGGGCCCAAGCACAAGGTCCAGGTACCAGCCCGGAGCTGCCCGAGATCGGCGCGTTTTCTTCCCTTCTGGGAAACGCCCCAGGTTCGGGGGGCGGTAGCTTCAGCAACTTGCCGGGTACCGGTGGCTATCTCGGCGGTCGAGCCGGGGTATCGGCCCCCAAGGGCGTTCCCACCTCGGTTGTCAACCCGGCGTCGGCAGCTTCCCCGACCACGCTTCAGATGGCGATCACGGGGCCTCAGCCGGAGCCGCTCTCGCCTTCGACGGCTCCGCTTGTCGGCCCGCTCGAGCTTCCGAGCGGTCCTGAGGACGACGGTCCGCCGGACGGACTGACCCTCGACCAGGCCATCGACATCACGCTCGAGCGCAGCCGCGACCTCCGCGCCAAGTTCTACGAGATCCCCCAGGCCAAGGCCGACACCCTTCAGGCCAGCCTCCGAGCGAATCCGGTCTTCTACCAGGACGGGCAGCTTCTCGCCTATCCGGGCAGCCATTTCAGCCGTGCCGTCCCTGGCGGACCGTCGCAGTACGATACAAATATCACCTTCCTGCTCGACGTCACCCGCCAGCGGCAGGCCCGGACTGCTGTCGCCGTCCGCGCAGAGAAGGTCCTGGAGGCTCAGTACCAAGAGGCGGTCCGGCAGCGGATCGACGATATCTACGACGCTTACGTGCTCGGCGCACTGTCCGCACGTCAGATGGTCCGGTACTCGCGGGTCAGTGTGAAGGGGCTGGAAAACCTCTACGCCCGATATCAAGAGCTGTACAAGCGGGGCAACGCTTCGCTGGGAGATCTGAACCGGGTCAAGATCCAGCTTCGCACCGCCGAGCTCGGGGTCGCCGACGCGGAAGCGGCCTACCGCAAGGCCAAGCTCGACCTGGGCTCGCTCATGAACCTCACTCGAGAGGAGGTGGACAAGCTCGAACTCCGCGGATCGATCTACGACACGGTCCCGCCGCCACCACCGGTCGATGAGCTCCGCAGGATCGCCCTGGAATCCCGCCCCGATATCATCTCCTTCCGGCTAGGCGTCCAGCGCGCCGAGGCCGATGTCCGGCTGGCCCGCGCCAGTCGCTACTCTAACCCGTACCTGTTGTTCCAACCCTATACGTACCAGGATAATACGCCATACGGGCTGAAAAGCGCAGTATCGTACGCACTGGGCGTGACGGTTCCCTTGCCGGTCTTCAACCGCAACCAGGGAGGCATCCAGCGCGCCGTCCTCAACGTGACCCAGACCCAGATTCAGTTGTCGGAGGTGGAACGCCAGGCGCTGGTCGACGTGGAAAAGGCGATCCAGGAATACGACGTATCCCGTCGCGAAGTGAATGAGCTCGGCAACGACGTGATCCCGGCCGCCAAACAAGTGCGCGACGAGGCATTCAAGCTGCTGGGAGCGGGGGAGAAAAGCCTTGTCGAATACATCGCCGCGCAGCTCGAGTTCAATCAGGTCGCCAAGCAGTATCTCGACACGGCGATCCGCCACCGGCGCAGCATGGTGAGTCTGAACACGGTGACCGGGAAACGGATCTTGCCGTAATCGGGGAACGAGAAAGCCGATCTTGTCAAAGCCGGTCAGCCCATCTTGCCGATCTTTCGAAGCGACGAGGGGCCTCGGCTTGTTCCGAAGGGCCCGGAGGAGACCGGGAACTCAGGGAGGAGTCGATGGGACGCCGCATTGCACGCAACCGGAAGCCGACCGTCGAGATGATGGAGCATCGCGCGCTGCTTTCGCTGGTCACCGACATCATGGCCGGCAATTACAACGCCTTGGTCAACTCTCCCAAGGTCCAGGCGCTGCTTGACGGCGTTTCGAATCCCGCAACCTCCCAGGTTGCCTCGGCAAGTGGACAGGTCACGGCCAGCGCAACAGCCAGTAGTCGGGGCGGTTTCACCCCGACCTCGAACTCGATCGCCCTGCCCCAGAACCAGGGCTTCCTTCCCCCCGCCAGCCCCGGTTACAACCTGGTTCTCCAGCCCACGGGGACTGCGACACCCGCCGAGGTCAAGCGCCAGCTCTTCACGGCCGTCTATCGCGGGCCCTACATCATCGGTCCGGGCTCATTCAGCAGTCAGTCGATGCAGGTGTTCATCCGGGGCGCAGGGACCTCCACCACGATGCTGCACACCGACATCCAGATGCGGCTGGCCGTGGCCAGCGATCCCACGCTCGAGACGACCGGGGCCGCGGTGATCTTCGACCGGAACCTCAATTCCAACACCGTTCTTGGGCTCGACCTGGCGACCCCCCGCACGAATGTCGACAGCCAGGGCAGGCCGAATCAGATCACGGGAGTGACCCTGGACGTGAACGCGAGCGCCGGCGTCTATGACGAGGCATTCGCCCAGGGAGTCATCGACATTCACTACTACCCCACGGCCAACAAGACCCCCGGCGCTTATGAACAAGGAACGGCCGTCATCAAGATTTACGCCCAGATCTACGCGCCGAACGTCGACTTCATTCTCCGCAATTCCGACATCAATCCCTGACCGCGATGATCCCGGCGAGGTGTCTCGAGTGATCAATGGTCCCAGTGCACGCGTATCGAGCCGACCTCTACGGGGCCGCGCTGGGTGTTGTACCCGGGGTTGACGATCTCCTGGAAGTCGAGCGTCACCACGATTCCGGTCGATACCTGCCAGGCGTAGTAGGTCTCCAGAATCTGTTCCAGACCATACTTCAGCCGGCCGTCGCCGAGGATGAAGCCCAGGCCCCCGGCCTCCAGGTAATCGCGATGCGGACCGGATATTCCATTGAGGATCCCAGCCAGGCCGATCCGGTCGTATGGCCGGCACCAGCGGCGCCCGCCCATGACAAAGCCTGCGGTCGCCGTCCGGTCGATCTCGGTATAGGCCCACGACTCGGAGTGGCCGTCGTTCCAACCCAGCCGGCTGAAGAAGCCGATGTCGTCGGTGAGCGCCTGGTCGAAGCTGACGCCACAGCCGTACTTGTAGCGATAGGAGCGCGTCTTGGTGATATCGGGGTCGACGGGCATCAGTTGCAGCGCCTCGTTGTAATTGCCCATGTGCGCGTGACTCAAGAACGTCATCCAACGGATCGTCCCGGGGCGTCCGTTGAGCTCGTAGCGGTTTTCCATCTCGGCGACCTGACCCTGCGCTTTCAGGAGGTGCCAATCGAGGGGAGCGCCGTTGGCGACTGCCGGCTCCGTGAACACGCCGTAAGAGAAGGACAAGTTCTTGCTGTGGTTGTAGTCGAGTGCCACGCCGTAGGTGTACCCGCGCACATTGGCGGGGTAGTCCCAGGCGCCGTTGTACACCAAGGCCCAGTTGAGGAACTGCGTGCGCGGGTCCTTGGCGTAGTTGTTATCGTCCGCAATGTCGGGGGCCGCAAGCTTGCCGACGATCACGGCCAGCCGCCGCACGTCGCGCTCGCCGGCGACCTGGTTTTCGTCGTCGGGTGCCCACTCCCGCTCGCCCCCGAAGCCGAATGTTTGACGCACATAAAGTCGAGCGATATACGGCGTGGGGTTCGGGACGCCGACGCGCGTCGCTTCGCCATTGGGAAAACCGGCGACGCCGTCCGTTCCGCTGAAGCCGGCGCCACCCGCGACTTCGGGATTGAATATGATCTGGGTGTCGTTTCTTTCGGATTCACAGAGCCGGGCTGCATAATACACGGTGCCGGTCATCGTGTTGGCAGCCGGCTCCGACGGCTTCAGGCTATGAGGGCCGGTGTAGGGCGCCGGGAAGACGTTGTGCACCTGGGTCACGACGGTTGCTTGCGCATGCGCGCTATACCAGGCGGCTTCGTTCTTTCCAAGAAGGCCGTTCGCTTCCGCTGGCGCGCCAGCAGATGGCAAGCTGCGCTCGCCCTCGGCGGGAGGATAGCGACTCAAACCGGTGTCTCTTTGTCGCTGGCTGATGTTTCCCGACTCGCCGCCTGACCCGAAAGTCTGCCACGGATCCAGTCCCAGTCGCGCGAGCAACGGCCTGGTCTCGGCGGCGCCGACGCGCTTGATCTGGCTATCAGCGATTGCTTCGCCTCCACTCGTCCTGCCGGGGCCGTCGCTTTCAAGCGTATCTGAATCGAAGATGTCTTGATACTCGTCTTTTTCTGATTCCCGGAGCGCAGCCGCCAGGCACAGCGTGCCGGTCATCGACGTGACAAGAGGCTCGATCGGCAGCAGGCCAGTCGAATTGAAGTAGGGAAACGGAAAGACATCGTTCACCTGGGAAACTGTCGTCGCCTGCGCAGGCACGATCTGCCTGTCGGCTCCACCTCTGCCCTTGGGGGCGTTCGCTCCCGCTCGCGGCCTATTCGCAGCCGTTGGGCCCGGCGGGCTGACGGTGCCATTGTCGTCGGTTGGCTCAGCGCCCGAGGGTGGTCTCGGTTCCTCGGCCGGAGGGTTTCGCTCGCCCTCGGCGGGAGGAAAGCTACTCACACCGGTGTCGGATCGCCCCTCGCCAACATTCGTCGCCGGCACGGGCTGGCCGTAGCGTTCGCCCTCGGCGGGAGGATAGCGGCTCAAACCCGTGTCGCCCCTTCCCTCAGTGACGTTCATGGCGGGCCCGCGCTGAGATAACGGTAAATGCAGACGGTCCATATAAGCCCGCAACGCCTGGCCGACTGTGTGCGGCGCAGGATGAGCCGCCGTACTGCTGCCGCCGTTCTTGGGATTCGACTGCTGGGCCACATTCGACTGACTCGCACTAGCCGGGGGCGAACCTTGACCCGTGGACCATGGGAGGTGGCCGGGACCGGCACAGCCTGACGTCAAGGACGCACCTAGAGCGCAGACAATCCAGACGACAGCCGGATGGAAAGCCGAGGCTAGCACCCGCGCGCGTGTCCGGTCCATCGGCTCTCCCAGTGCGGCAAACGTCTGAACGCAGCGCCCGTCGCTGCCGTCGGACGTGATCGCCAAGGGTGCGTGAGGTGACTGGCCCAATCTCAATACCGTTGAATTAACCGTAAAGCGATGGCAAGCAGTTGGTTATTTCGCCCTCTCCCCTTGCGGGAGAGGGTAGGGAGAGGGGTCTCACCAGTCAGCTCGACCCTTCGGACAAGGCGATTGGTCGTGCCCAGCCCCCCTCACCCCAACCCTAGGCTGATGCGAAGTTGGCCTTGACGTGACATTTTCGGCTTGTCGCAACCAGGGTTTTTTGTTTCGCTTTTCAAACGTTTCTTGGGAGGACTGGGCACCAGGCAGGGAGGCCGAAGCAATGATCCTGGTGCGATCGTTGTTGAGAAGCCGCAATAAGCTGCGCGCCAAGTATCGCGAGATCCAGAAGGATTGCAAGCGGTTGCGCAACCAAGTGGCTGCTGTGGAGCGATCGCGGGACATGTGGCGCGAGCGGGCGCGGGCCAAGGAGGCTAAGACCTGCTCGGCCGAAGCCACGCAATCGATCGTTGAGTCACAGTCGCAGGAGTTGCCGGAACGCTCAGAACAACCAGGACATGAGTTCGCCCAGTTGTCCGCCCCACTGACCGCCCCGCCCGGGACGGAAAAAAGGGGGCGCTGACCGGACCGGAAAAGGGCGTCAGTGAGCCCGTGAGGACGCTGTCGGCCAGCCCGGTCATCCTGCGCGCAGAGTCCTCGGTGTTCGGTGCGACGCCGATTGGAAGCGAACCGCGGGAGCAACTTCCCGCCGTGGTGCCCCCGCAATTCGCGACCCCGGCCCCGGTGAGCGGGCACTGGCCCATCCGGTGCATCGCGTTGGCGGTTCATCTGGTGACGGCCGTCAAGTTGTCGCTTCGCGCCGCTCCGCGGGTCCTGACGGCCGTCCTCGGCTTCTTCAGTGGTTGCGCAGCGGGTCGCGTGATGGCCTGGACAACGGTTCGTGGTTGGTTGATGCGGTTGGGGTGGTACGCCCTGCACCGGACCCTGGAGCGGGCTGGCGATTGGGCCTATCTCATCGACCACACGGTCCAGATCGGCGTGGTGAAGTGCTTCGCGGTCGTCGGCATCCGGCTGAGCCGATTGCCGTATCCGGC
>JBEKTN010000093.1:0-23356 GCA_049516015.1 Isosphaeraceae bacterium
GTCCGTGAGAACTTTCATCATCCCCTCCCTGGGACCAGTTCTCGAATCCGAAACCACAACGGAGGGGAGTAGAACAGAAAACTCGAATCATGCCGAGACTATTCTGCGGGGATTCCCTAAGGGCAGGGTGCAACGCAACGTTCTTGTTGAGAGAGGTGCACGATTCCGGTGCTTTAACCGGTGCTTGCACCGGAAAGGGGCCCCAGATGGCAAACCCACGCCCAACGCCGAAACCCCGGGAATCTCTACATTTCTCTACATGCAACTGATCAATCTTTCAGGTCATTGATGCCCAGCTCGGCGCGCGGCGTCGACGGCGGACCCCGACGATTCACCCAGGTAGTGCCCAACGAACAATTACTGCCGGTCGCTGGGAGGAAGCGCAATGTGAGAGCACCCCGAATTGGCCAACAAGAAAACCCGGCCGCGGTGAGAGATTCTGGATTGCCACTGAGCTAGTTGGTAAATCGATCCAAAACGCCTGCTAGGTGCATGACGCACGCTGAGGCATGGCTTGTCGCCCCCGGCGGAGAGCTCGTACAATTGGCCTGAGAATCGAGCAAGCGAATCGGCTCGACAACGGGAGCCATTCATGTCGCACGAGCCTTCAACACCCACCTCCCCGAGCGAGACCGCCCTCTTCGCGGCTGGCAAACCCCGCCGCAGGACCCCACCCCTCCCCTTCGGGGGCCCAGGGGGCCAGAACTGTTACCCGAATGGCGGGCGTTTTGAACCACGCCTGGCCAAGTGTGTTTTTGCTAATTGAACGGTACTCGGGCTAAAGCCCAATAACGGTGAATCTGAAAAGATTCGTTTGGCGGACGTTCTTTTCGGGGCGGAACGGCGTATAATAGGGGCCAGTCGAGAATCTCGGCCCACATCGTCAGGGAGCAAGCGGTCATGAGCCTGGGCACGCAGACGCAATCCTACGGCAAGCTGCTCGATTACGAGCAGTTCATCGATCATCAGCTCGCTCGCACGCGCACGCGCATCAAGGCTACCGACATCGTCACCGCGGCGTTGATTCTGCTCGTGGGCATTTCCGGAACATTGCTGGCGGAAGTGATTCTCGACCATGCCTTTGGCCTACCGCTCATCGTCCGCCGCGTGATCCTGGTGGTCGGCATGACCGCGGCGTTTGCATTCACGCTGCTGCGCGTGGTCTTGCCGCTGGTGCTGCGGATCAATTCCGTTTATGCCGCCAAGACGATCGAAGGCGTGAACACGACGTTCAAGAACAGCCTGGTCAATTACCTGACCCTGCGAGCTCATCGCGACCGGTTGCCCAAGGCCGTGCTGGCCACGCTCGAGGCGCGGGCCGTCAGCGATCTGGCGCACGTCGAAGTCGATCAGGCCGTCAATCAACAACATCTGATGAAGGCGTTCTACACGCTCTGCGGAGTTGCCGTCGTCTTTTTTCTCTACGCCGCCTTCCAACCCAAAAGCATTCTCGACTCGACCAGGCGCGCCTTCCTTGCCGACGTGGTCCGGCCAACCAATACCCGGCTGCTGGACATCAAACCGGGAGACGCCGAGGTTGTGGCCGGCAAGCAGGTCATCTTCTCGGTTGACACCAACAGAGGAGTCCGGCCCGCGGCAGTCAAGCTGCATTACAGCGTCGACGGCGGCAAGTTCTACGCAATCAAGGAATTCGAGCCCGGCACCAATTACTACGATCCCTGGCAGCTCACGTTCAACAACGTCCAGCAAACGATGGACTACTACGTGACCGGGGGTGACGGCGAATCGTTGCACTACACGCTCACGGTCCTGCCCGCGCCCATGGTGACGTCGGTCAAGATCGACTACGACTTCCCGAAGTACACCCAGGTACCGCCCCGCAAGGACATCGAGGGCGGTAACGTCGAGGCGATCGAGGACACGACGGTAACTGTCCACGCCACGACCAACGAGCCGTCCCGGGGCGGAACGCTCAACCTGACCGCCGGCGACCCAGCTCCGATGTCCGTCGCGGCCGACGATTCACGCAAGCTGACCGGCCAGTTCAAGGTCACGAAGTCGGGCACGTACACGATCAACTTCCGAACGACCGGCGGCCAGCTCAATCCCAACCCGGTCGTCTACGACATCCACGCGATCGCCGACCGCCCGCCCCAGGCCAAGTTCCTGCAGCCTGACCGCCCGACCATCAAGGTTCCGGCCAACGTCAAGGTCGACCTGATCATGACCGGCTCCGACGATCACGGGGTCAAGGACGCGACCCTGCACGTGAACCTGGAGAACGAGAGCCTGTACTCCAAGAATGTGCTCGAAGGACGCCCCACCGCGCCGGAGTTTCGGGCGACCGAGGTCATCGACCTGGCTCAGTTGCGCGTCAAGTCCGGACAGACCCTCCGCTACTGGTTGACGGTGCGCGATAACCACGAGCCGGCCTCGCACAGCGTGCAAACCGCCTCGCAGCTCATCGAGATCACCGAGGCGGTTGTACCCGCCGACAAGCAGAAACTCGAAGAGAAACAGGCCAAGGAACGCGAGCAGTTCGAGAAGGCCCCGCCGCCCGAAGCCGAGCCGCCGCAGGACCAGGTCCCTCCCCCAGACCAGCAGACGGGGGAGGACAAGACCGGAACCGAAAAGGACCAGGGGCAACAGGGCAAGAGTGACGCCGAGAAGGGCGGAGCGGGCATCGACCGCCAGCCCGATCAAGCCCGTGGAACGCAGGACAAGTCCGGAGGCCCGGACCAGGGAGCGGCAAGCTCCGAGACGGCCGGCCAGCCCGGCCAGAACAACCCCGCCGGCGGTCAGCAGCCACCGGCCGTTGATCCCCAGCTTCGGAAGCTGACCGAGGGCCTCCAAAAGAAGGGCCTGCTGAACCCCAACGCCGGCCAGGGCAACCCGCAGCCTCCGCAGTCCAACGACGCGGCCAACCCCCAGCAGGCCAAACCAGGCAACGGCTCGCAGCAGCCTCAGAATGGCACTCCCAACCAGAATGGCAACGCTGGCCGCCAGAACACCCCGCAGCAGAACGCGATGCAGAACCCCTCCAGCCCAGCAGGCAACCCCGCCGGGACACCTCCGCAACCTCAGGGGAGCCAGGGCGCCGATAACTCCGGCAACCAAGTCCAGCCCGGGCAGAAGGGGTCGGATCAACCTCGAGGCGACGCGGGAAATCCGGCTGGAGGCAACCCCCCGCAACCTGGTACCGGCACGCAAAGCCAGGGAAGTCAGGGACAGAACTCGCCGGGCAACCAGACGACGTCGAGCGGCACAGACAGCCAGGGCGAGAACAAGACGAACGGGTCCGATGCGCAGAACGGCAAGGCTGCCGACAACCAGCGCTCGCCTGGCGAGACTCAATCCAAGACGAATCAGGAAGCACCGGGATCCAAAACTCAGGGAGATCCACAGGCCTCCGGTAACTCGTCCGACTCCCAGAAGGGCAACAATCCGCCGCGCGACGCGGCCGATCGGCAGGGCGGCAGCACCAAGGATCAGAATTCCGCCATGCAAGACAAGGAACAAGGCGGGAGCAAGCAGGGCAACACGCAAGGAACTGCCGGGTCGAACGAGCCCGGGCAGACCGGGTCTGACAAACCGACCGGTGGTCAGGAGAAATCCGGGTCAGAAAAGGGAAACCAGGATTCTGGCGACCACCAGCCAGCCGGCAAGAATTCCTCTGAGCCCGGTACGGCATCCGAAGGAAACGGCGGTGAGAAGACTCCGGGGCAGCCGAACGCCAAGAATGAGACGAACGGTAAAGCATCGCCCGGCAACGGCTCCAAGACCGGCCAGCCGACCGGTAAAGCCGACCAGTCCCAGGACAGTCCGAACGCCCAGGCCAGCGAGCCGGGAACGGCTCAGAAACCCAATGGCAAGTCCGACGGATCGCAGCCCAATGGCAAGTCCGACGGCTCCGCCTCGAACTCCAGCCAGAAGGATGCAAGCGGCCAGCCAAAGGCGGGTGGTGACAGCCCGAATCAGCCAGGCCAACCCATGGCCCGTGACGCGGCCGGAAACCCGGCACAAGAGGGAAGTCAACCCAAGACCGGCGGGTCGAACCCACGGGGCAACCCGAAACCAGACTCGAACCCGGCTGCACAGCAATCGGGAGAGAAGCCGACTGGTAGTCCCGCCAGCTCGGAAATGAAGGAGCAACTGCCTCCGGGCGATCCGCGAAACGTCATCAACGACCCACGGATCACCCAGGACGAGCGGAATCGCTCCCACGACCCCAGAGCGCCCCGCGCTCAAGATCCGCAAAACGCCGCTGCCCGGCAGGACCAACCTTCCGGCAACCCCCAGCAGCAGAGCAAAGACCAGGCTGGCACCTCTGCTGAAAACCCGGCCCGGGGGAAGGATCAGACGCAGCAAGGGAAAGCCGATCGGCAAACCACCAAGCCCGATGGCGCAGCCTCCAAGGACGCGACCTCCAGCACGGACAAGGACGCTACCAAGAAGACGGACGAAGAGAAAAAGACGGACAAGGGCTACACCAGTCCACCAGAACCCAAGAAGCCCGACCCGAAGAAGACCCAAGAGCCGACCGAACCCGAAGCGACCAATCCGCCCCAACCCGAGCCGGAGCCGGCTCGTGAGCAGGAACGACCACGTCAGGATTCCAGCATGCCGCCGGGCCAGACCGACCACAGCCCGTCGGCAAGCCAGGGTCAGCAGGGAAGCCAGGGCGACGAAAACTCGGCCACCAACGCTCGGTCCGGCCAAAACAGCAATATGCCGGCCAAGCAGGGCTCACAGGACCAGGGTAAGAGTCAGAACACCGATGGCCAGCCCCATGGTGAAGGTAAGGGCGAGGGCGGCGAGCATTCCCATGAGGGCGGCCAGGGGGACCACGAGAATTCTGGTACTCATTCCGGCACTCACGGCTCGAGTGGAAGCAAATCCCACGGTTCCGGAGAGCAATCAAGCACTGGCTCGAACAGCAAGTCTGGCGGCCATCCCGGGGGAGAAAACGGCAACCATAGCGGCGCGGGTACGTCGGGTGAACATGGGTCGTCACAGGCAAACGACGGCCAGAAGCCCGGCGAAGGAACCGGAGCCGTTAAGAACGGTGAAGGCTCTCTGGGCCATGGCGGCAGTCCGCATGAGGGCAACGAGGCTGGCGGGAAAAGCGGCGCTTCCTCGCCGCATGGGGCTGGCAGCGGTCAGCATTCCCATGAGGGCGGCCACGAGGGTGGCCAGGGGAATCACTCCGGCGCCGCTAGAGGGTCGCACCCAGGTGGCGGCCAACCCACAGGCGAGCCCGGCCACGGAAATCAACAAGGTGGGCCGAGCCGCAGCCCGATCGGCGGCGGTGGCCGGCCGGGAGCGAATTCGAACGGAGGGAATGCCAAGGACGACAGCAAACCCTCGCCACGGGCCGCCGAGCCTGAGAACCCGTCGTCGGGCGACGACGTCGCTCCGCAAGGCCAGTCGCAAACCGACATGGTGCTTCGGACGGTCAAGGATCTTCTGGCCAAGGATGCCGTCACGCCCGATCTCGAGAAGGAAACCGGGATGACCCGCGAGCAGATGGAACAGTTCGTCAAGAAGTACGAGAACGTCAAGTCCGCGCCCGCCGGGCCAGGCCGCGAAATCGCGGTCAAGCCGGGCGATCGCGAACGGACCGATCAGCCCTCGGCCAACCTGCCCGGCTTTGGCCGCCAGGAGCGGTACTCTACCAAAAGCCAGAAGGACCGAGGCCAGATGGTGCGCGACGATGTTCAGAGCAACCTCGAGGGCATCAGCTTCAAGCCTCCCCCGGAATTCCGATCCAAGTTCGAAGGCTACAGGACCTCGCTGGCACGAACCCGTTCGGGAGCATCCAGGAAACCTGCCCCGGCCCGGCCTGCCCCGGCCGGGGGAAAATAAACCGACCACGGTGTACCTGTCGTTTCGCCGGACTTCCCATGCTTTTCCCTCTCGCACTGCCGCGCCGCTACCTGGTCGGAATCGATCCTCGCGAGCTGCCCCATCATTTCACGGACGTGCTGATCATCGGCGGCGGCATCGCCGGCATCCGCGCAGCGCTCGGGGTACCCGATGACTATCGTGCACTGGTCGTGACCAAGGATGAAGTTCGCGAGAGCAATAGCCATTACGCGCAGGGAGGTATCGCCGGCGTCCTTGCCCCGGAAGACCGCTTCGACAATCACATCGCCGACACCTTGGCCGCGGGCAAGGGACTCTGCGACCCCGAGGTCGTGGAGATGGTGGTACGGGAAGCACCCGATCGGATCAATGAGCTGATCGGCTGGGGGACCCATTTCGACCAGGTCAACGGCCGGGTCTCGCTGGGGCTGGAAGGGGGACATTCGCACGCCAGGATCGCACACGCCCTGGGAGACGAGACCGGGCGCGAGATCATGCGGGCGATGATCCTCCAGGCTCGATCACGGCGGTCGATCCGGATCTGGCAGAACTGCTCGACGATCGATCTGCTCACCCATGAGGGACGTTGCCGAGGTGTCCTGGTCTGGGACAAGCGGCGCGGGTTTGCCCTGGTCTGGGCGCGGGCCGTCGTCCTGGCTACAGGAGGCGCAGGGCAGCTTTACCGCGAGACGACCAATCCACCAATCGCCACGGGCGATGGCCACGCAATGGCCTACCGCGCGGGGGTCGAGCTGCGCGACATGGAATTCATGCAGTTCCATCCGACTGTCCTCTACATGGCCGGCTCTGCACGGCATCTTCTGACCGAGGCCCTGCGCGGCGAAGGAGCCTACTTGCGGGACAAGGACGGCCACCGGTTCATGCCCGAGTATCATCCCCTGGCCGAGCTTGCTCCGCGCGATGACGTTTCGCTGGCGATCGCCCGCCAGATGGCAAAAACGCACCATCCCAATGTCTATCTCGATCTCTCGCACCTCGACCCCGATTTCATTCGCCAGCGGTTCCCGGGAATCGACCGCCTCTGCCAGAGCTTCGACCTGGACATCACGCGCGACCCCATTCCGGTGTGCCCGGGCGCCCATTACATGATCGGGGGCGTGACGGTCGACACATCGGGCCGGTCCTCGCTTCCCGGCCTGTGGGCGGCCGGCGAAGTTTCCGGCTCGGGCCTGCACGGGGCCAACCGACTGGCGTCCAACAGCCTGCTCGAGGGCCTGGTCTACGGGGCGCGGCTGGCCGGAGACGTCGTTCGCGAGCTCGAACGGACTGGCCCCTGGCAGCTCGAAGTCCCGCCGATTTCCACCATCGCGACCAGGGTCGCGACCAAGGAGAGCCGGGCCAGGATCGACCTGGACGACCTGCGGAAATCACTGCGTGCCTTGATGTGGCGGAAGATGGGCATCACCCGCACCGCGGCTGGACTCGAGGAGGCCGCGGTCCAGGTGGACCACTGGTGCCGGTACGTCTTGCCCCCCGTCTTTGACGACCCCGCCGGATGGACCATGCAGAACATGCTGATCACGGCCCGGCTGATGATCGCCGCCGCCAGCGAGCGGAAGGAGTCCCGCGGCGTGCACTCCCGGTCCGATTTCCCCGCGGCCGATCCGGCCTGGAGCCATCACATCAGCATGCAGTGTCCGATCGATCAGGGCTTGCCAGCCGGCGGACCGTCCACCAAGAGGTCGCGGGCCGAACCGTGATCCGTGGACTGATGGCAGCCGAGCATGGTGATCACCAAAACTCGACGGCGGGGATAATGATCGAGGATATCTCAAAGCTGGCGCCAGCGACGAACCCACCAAGCCCTGTTCTCGACTCGTTCCGGTGTCGAATCTAAGCTATAACAGGCTGTGGCCCCATCGAAGCAAGGGGTCGACCGCCGAGGCCGGGCGCAGGAGGTGCCAGGAAACTTCGCCGTCCTGACCCGTTATCGGGCAAGGGCAAGAGTGGCGGTTATCGTGTTCTCTACGCCTTTCTGCCGCTCCACGGGACAGTTCTCCTCATCGCCGCGTGGCCCAAGTCGGAGCGTGAGGACCTGGTACGTGATGACTACAAGGCCATCGGAAAGATCATCGCGCGCATTCAAACACATTTGGATCAGGGGAGGAGTTTGTGAGTGAAGGTAAACTCTCGTCGAGGGGCGCACGGATCGTGAAGGCCCTCAATCAGTTTGCCGCCGACCTCGCCGCGGGCACTCCGATGGAGACGAAGTACACGGTGCGGCAGGTGAGGGTCATTCCGAAGCCTTCGCTCTATCCCCCGGCGCGAGTGCGAGCTGTGCGGGAGCTCATCGGGGCAAGCCAGGAGGTCTTCGCAGAGTTGTTGGCAGTGAGTCCTATGACAATCCGATCATGGGAGCAGGGTTCACGTCACCCCTCCCCGATCGCACGGCGCTTTCTCGACGAAATCGAAATGGCGCCGGGCCACTTCCGGGGACGCATTCTCACCGCCGCGGTTGACGCGGGGCGGTCAAACCGGACGCGGCCATCCGGCGAGCACGGGAAAAACCATTAGCGCCAAAGTCAATGAAGGCTTGGGGACCAATTGGCTCCGGATGCGAGGGCGTTCTTTGCCCTAGAAGACGCACTCGTGCCCACCTCCGGTGGGAACGAGCCTGAGCATCTTGTCCGACCGCTAGCACCTCGACACCCGGCGTGGTCGTGTCACGACCCAAGCTGCCCCCTCATGGGATGATCGTCTGGAAGCCGAGCAGGTCTTCGGCTATGCTGGGCTTGAGGGGTGTTCCGTTATGCTGTTGTACGCTCACTTCCACTCGCCACTCGATGACCGAGACCCTTGGAGATGAGCGGGGGGCTGTTGTTTCACTACACAAACGACAGGGGCTACAAGGCTATCAGCTCTCAGCAGACGTGGCTGTTCAAAGCGTCGAAGCCTCCGTGCAGTCACCCGAAAGGAGCTTACTTTACCATCCTCCCTCCAGGAACAAGAGGCCTGGGCAAGCGGCTCTTCGTCCGCGGGTGCGCCGATAAAACGAATTTTGTGTTTTGCTTCTCCGGCGAGGAGGGCCTCAAGCCCATCGACGGCGGAAGAGGAGAGCACGTCTTCTACTGCAAAGAAGACTACCCAGTCGAGAAGAGGCGGCAAGGTCCCCACGGAGCGACGGCAAAGGTGCAGGAGGAACTCACATGATCGGCGGCAATGACATCGTGATCCCGGCAGTCGGCGACCCAGCCGCTCTGGAAGCCTGCGTCCGTATCGTCCAGCGCCACTGGCCTCATGCTAGGTTTGAAGACGCTATCACAGGTGATAAGTACATACGGTTCGGAGAGATCCCTCTGGGCCGCGTGCGCGAACTCCTCGTGTACCCCAACGCAGACGCCGAGGCCGCGTGGGACGCCGATAGCCCCGACTCGCCAACGAACTCTATGCTCTACCTGATCTTGTCCCCGAACTTCATCACGGTGGTGTTGGACGACCCAACCACCGCTGACATGCGTTCGATCCTTATATCCATACGCAGAATGATGTGGATGTATATTTGTGATACTTATGCGGAGGCAGCATGACCCCGGAATCACCCGCCATCCTCGAACGTCTCCTCCGGGGCCATAGCCTCGGCTGGATGATCGATATGTACGAACCCCGTGATAGCGCGATCCCGGGTTTGCTGGAGCAGCTCAACCAAGTTGAAGCCGAGTACCACGCTCGCATTCGGGTCGATGTCCCATTCACCCCGGAGGCTCTGGCTGCGGAAGCGGAACGCAACCCGCACAAGGTGCGGGCTTTTCTCCAGGCTCTCGGGACCAGCGGGTCTGCGGAAATGCTAGTCATGGTCTGGCGGATACTCCAGGGGCTGAGCATCCGCCAAGTGGCAATGAACTATCGCGAGCAAGAGGCGTTTAGCCTCGTTGTGGTCCTAGCTCGCCCGGCAGAGGCTCAGGACGTCTTGGAAGAGTATCGGTCCGTGGACATCAACGACGCCGCCCTTATACGACATTTCGGTATCACCACTGTCAATGGTCTCCCATTATTTGACGGATTTTTCCCTTCGAGACATAAATGAGGTCGCCGCTGATTCCCCAGGGAACCTCTCAGGTTCGAGCGATATCTACCTCCAGACGTTGTCGACCCTCGACATCTTGCTTCCGTCACTGTTGTGGTCCCCCCGCCACTTCAAGAATCCAGCAACCGCGTCTTCCGCAACGGATCACGCACACTGGCCTCCCGCCCCTGAAGTGGCCCGGGATGGTGATTCCCGTTGTTTTCTGGGGCGAAAGCCACTTCCGTGCACCATGCGGTGCGGGTAGCCTGGTAGTTGGAAAGCGCAGCGGCTGCGTATTCCGACACCAATGACGCACGAATTCCCGGGTGAGAGATGCCGTATCAATACGTGAGAGAACCTCTCACTGCCGAAGAATCTGAGCGTCTCTCCAACGCTTGCGAAACTCCCAGCGAGCGGCTCGTCGTCTCTGGACCTTGCTTGATACCGGGCTCCGCGTGAGCGAGCTTTGCGGCCTCACCTCAAAAAACGTCCTCTGGCAGCAGCGCCAGCTCCGGGTCAAGGTCAAGGGCGGTCCTTACGGCTGTAAGACCAAGGTTCGCGTGGTGCCGAGGTCGAACCGCGTGCGGGCGCTCTTGGAGCACGATTTCGCGCGGGGGAAGGCGTTCCCGGTCAAGATGCGTCGTGCCCAGGACATCGTCAAGGCGGTGGCCAACCGCGCGGGAATCACCAAGGACGTGAGTCCGCATGTGCCGCGGCACACGTTCGCCACGACGGCCTTGCAGAAGGGGATCAGCCTGCCGACCGTGCAATAGATCCCGGGCCACGACAGTCTCCAGACGACGACGATCCACCTCAACTTCACCAACGTCCACATCCAGGACGAGTTCGAGCGGAAGCGGTGAGTACCGGCTCATCCCTGGGCTGTCCAGCACACGGGGCGGCTCTGCTTTGTCTGCTGCTCCGTTGCTGCTCGATCGCCTGACATCACGCTGGCGGAAGCACCTCGAGAACGCGCCGGATGCATGCTGCGAGCCGATCGGCGGACTCGAGGGCTCGCGCATGCAGAGTCCAGAAGTCCTTCAAGGCCGAGGGCCGATGCCAGATTGCCCGCAAGGCGACGCCCATGCGATAACTGCCCGTATGAGTCAGCAGCCTGGCCACCTCGGCAGGAAGCTCGGCGCTGGCCTCGTCGCTGATCACCCGAATTGCAAGGAACCGGAGCGAGCGCTCGCGAGCCAGCAGGGCCACGGTCGAGGTCTCCATGTCAATCAGGTCGGCGCCATGCAACTGGCGCAGGCCGGCCTTCTCGGAGGGGCGGGCGATCAGCCGGTCCACCGTGAGCAGGCGGCCTTCCGTGCGCTTGACCCCGGGCAAATTCGGGATCGACCTGTCGATCGCGATGAGGTTGCCCGCGAGGTCGATCACCTGGTGGGGGATCACCAGATCGTTGCGCGAGAGCGCCGGATCGAGTCCCCCCGCGAAGCCCGCGGAGATGATCCAACGTGGGCGATGACCGGCGATCAAGACCTCGGATCCGTGGCGGGCCGCCGCCTTGCCGGCTCCGGTGAGAACGACCACGACGATCTTGCCGGCAAGCTCCCCCTCGATGATCGAATGGGTCTGTGCGGTGTACCTGCGGACCCTCTTCAAGCTGTCGCACAGGTAACCCGCCTCGATTGCCAGGGCCATGACGATGCCGACGTCCGCCGGCACGGGAGCAGGGGCCAGTGGCAGCGTGTCAGGGCTTTTCATTCGCGAAAGCGGCGCTCGATGATTCACCCCGAAGGCCAGCCGGGCGTCTCGCGAGGTCGAAATCGGGCCGGCTCACAGGAGCTGCCATTTTACCATCTTCAGGGTGTCGCCGAGACGGCCGTTGACGCCCAGCGCGGCGGTTGTTTCGAAACCCGAGTGCATCATGCAGTTCTCGCACCTGGGGTCGTTGCCGGGACCATAATCCTCCCAGGACGTCTTGTTCAAGAGGTCGGAGAAGCTGCCGTGGTGGATATCGGTGATCAGGTAGCAGGGACCCTTCCAACCCTTGATGTTGCGGGTCGGGTTGGCCCAGGCGGTACACGAGAGCTCGCGTTTGCCCATGAGAAATTCGAGGTAGAGCGGCGAGGAGTAGAACTTGTATTTCCGGAACATGGCCTCGGCCGACCGGAACTTGGTCCGGATGTCGGCCCGGGTCATGAAGATCTCCTTGGAGCCGACGGCCGCGTAACTATAGCCCGGTGAGATCAGGAACCCGTCGACGTCAATCGAGGTCAGGTAGGCGAAGAGCTCATCGAGCTCTTGCATGTCGGTCTCCGCGAAGACGGTTGTGTTGGTGCAGACCATGAAACCGGCTTCCTTGGCGGCCTTGATGCCGTCGATGGCCGCGTCGAAGACCCCCTCGCGCTCCACGGCGATATCGTGGCTCTTCCGCATCCCGTCGAGATGGACGTTGAAGAAGAACCGGCGGTGGGGCGTGAACTCCGCGATCTTCTTGCGGATGAACATGCCGTTGGTGCAAAGATAGACCACCTTCTTCCGCTCCAGGATCTTGGCGGCCAGCTCGCCGATTCCCGGATAGATCGTCGGCTCGCCGCCG
Source organism: Isosphaeraceae bacterium (assembly GCA_049516015.1). GTDB lineage: Bacteria > Planctomycetota > Planctomycetia > Isosphaerales > Isosphaeraceae > Aquisphaera. The sequence goes on from JBEKTN010000093.1 coordinate 12,402, forward strand.
CAGATCGAGACCACGGGGGCGCCACACTCGTCCACCGAATCGAGACATTCCTGGATCGACAGTTTTTGCTTGATTGTCGTTTCATACTCGCGGATCCGACCGCAACCGGTGCAGGTCAGGTTGCAGGCGTGCAGCGGCTCGAGCATCAGGACCATCGGAAACTTGTCGGTCCGCGCCACTTTCTTGCGGGCGACATAACTCGCAATGCGAGTGGTCATTTCGAGGGGAAATCGCATGCAGCCTCACCTCCAGGAAACGTGGTAGGGAGCAAGATTCGATGAGCCGTTGTGCCGGACCGTGATCGCAACGAAGAGGACGTTCCAGTGCCGGGCCGCTCAGTCAAGCGACCTGGGCTGAGCCGGGATCCGGCAGGCCAAGGCGGCCGTCGAGTGGCCAAGCGGTCGAGCCATCGCCTGGCGGCAGCGTGAGATCGCCATCAGCGGGAAGTAGACCCGGTAGAGATGGTATTTGAGGTAGAACACCCTGGGAAAGCCCGTACCGGTGAAGCTGGCCTCAGCCCAGGAGCCGTCGGGGGATTGCGTCTCGAGCAGGTACTGGATGCCGCGGCTGGCGGCCTCGCCCGAGGCCCGCCCGGCGGCGATCAGACCCAGGGTCGCCCAGGCTGTTTGCGAGGCGCTTGGGCTTCCGGTTCCCATCAGCTCCGGTTCGTCATAGCTGCGGCAGGTCTCTCCCCATCCCCCGCAGGGCTGCTGGACCGACTCCAGCCAGTCGGCCGCCTTGACCAGGGCATGGTGATTCATGGGATAGCCGATCGCCTTCACTCCTTGCAGGACCTGCCAGGTTCCGTAGATGTAATTCACGCCCCAGCGCCCGTACCAGCAGCCCTGCGGCTCCTGGGTTTTCCAGAGATATTCCAGGCCCCGCGCGATGGCGGGGTGATCGACATGGTAGCCCAGCGTACCCAGCAGCTCGATGATGCGGGCGGTGATGTCGGCGCAGCTTGGGTCGAGCATCGCGTTGTGGTCGGCAAACGGAACCTTGGTCAGAACCTGGTTATCGATGTCAATGTCGAAGGCAGCCCATCCGCCGTCGCGATTCTGCATCGAGAGCAGCCAGTTCGTGCCGCGGCTGACGGCCTCCTGCACCGGTGTATCGTCCGCCTCCGGAGACCGCAAGAGTGCCATCAAGACCATGGCCGTGTCGTCGATGTCGGGGTAAAACTCATTGCGATACTGAAAATGCCAGCCGGAGGGCTCGACTCCGGGACGGCGCGTCTGCCAGTCACCGGGATTGCGGACCTCCTTCTCGAGCAGCCAGGCGACGGCGCGGGCCACCGCAGACTCATCGTCGGGCTGCCGGCAATCCGACAGTGCGATCGTGGCGACGGCCGTGTCCCAGACCGGAGACAGACAGGGTTGCATTCGTGCCCGATCTCCCTCCTCGATCCGCAAGTCGTCGAGCTGCCGCCAGGCCCAGAGCACCTCCGGCGAATCCGGGTCGTAACCCAGGCAATGGAGAGCGACGATCGTGTAGATCATCGGCGGGAAGATGGCACCGAGCCCGTCGGTGTTTTCGAAATGCTCGAGCATCCAGCGGTGGGCCGCCTTGATTGCGGGCCGCCGCCAGGCCGCGGGAACCCAGCGATCCGACCACTTGAGAACCCGATCGACCCCCAAGAAGAAGCTCGACCAGGAGAAAAACCCCTCCGAGCGCCGGGGCCGCGTCCCCTGCCCTGCGAGGAACAATTCGCCGATCCCGCGCTCCGGCTCGATCATCCGGACTGGCTTGAAATGCGACATGATCGAAAGCGGCACCACGATCGTGCGCGTCCATGCCGACATCGCGCTCAAGCTGAAGTTCAGCCGCGACGGGATCAGCACCAACTCTGGCGGAACGCTCGGGCACTCGCCATAGCTGATCTGTCCCAGAAGTGCCAGGTAAAAGCGAGTGAAACTATTGCACGCATCAGCACCCCCTAACTCCAGGATGGCCTTCCGGGCGCGCACGAGGGCAGGGTCGTCGGGCGAATAACCAACCAGCTTCAGTGCGAAGTAGGCCTTCACCGAGGCACTGACCTCGGCGGGGCCACCCGGGTAGATCGACCATCCTCCTTCGGGAAGCTGGTGATCGAGGATGTAGCGGGCACATGGTTCGCAGACCGGGGCGCTCTCGCGCCCCAGAAACGCCAGCAAAAGAAGATATTCCGATTCGAGGATCGTGTCACCCTCGAGCTCGCCAACCCAGTGACCGTCGGCGTTCTGCCGGGACAAGAGCCAGGTCCGCGTCCGATCCTGCGCGGCTTCGACTTCGTTCCTTGCAAGAGGGTTCCAGCGTGAAGGTAGACGATGCATGAAGTGATCCGCGGAGCTGGGGGGTACGCCTCCCTCCTTGTTGGCGATCATGCGTTCCCGACCCTCTCTCTCGATTCGAGATCACTTATGATTGGCAACTCATCATAACTACAAGTCATTGGGCGAGCAGGATTGACCTGGAGCCCACCTGCTCGCACTCGCGACTCATCCTAAGCGCCGGTCGGAGAGCCGATCAAGATCAACCCCACCATGATTTTGCGACTTTTTTCGCGAAACACCCAAAAACCAACTGAATATTTTACCTATGTCTTTCAGTCTTCCAGCGTGACGTAGACTTGGGAGACTGGAGGGTGTCTATTGCAGGCGGTCGCTCCTCGATCTGGCGTGAACTCAACCAGTCGGGGAAGATCGGGATCGCATGAGCAGGCGAGCTCGGACATCGAGGGTTGCAGCCGAGCTGGACCTTCGCGGTCACTCGGGGTGAAAGACCGGTTCCAGGCGGAAATCGCGGAGCAGCGGCATCGAGCGGAGGATGGCCTGGAGCCGGTTGGGGTCTTCGCCGGTCGGAAGGGTTCCCTGGATTTCGAGAATATCTCCCCGGACCCGGACCCGGTCCACGTGAGCAAGGTCACCGACGTGGCGGCGGATCTGCGAGGTCAGGTAGGGCTCGAGGTCTTCGGGACGTCCTTTCTGCCGTAGCGGGTTGGGATGATTCTCGTCGGGAACCTGGAACTGAAGTTGATCGGAGATCTCGCGGACGCCCGGGGTCTGTTCGACGGTGCGATACGCGAGCATGGCCTCGTAAGCCGAGGGAACCTTGCCGGCTAGGGTCACGACATCTCCCCGGGACTGGACCGAGATCGGCAGCCCGGCGAGCGGAGCGCGTCGTGCCAGGGCGTCGGCGACCCGCCGCGTCAGCCTTTGTCCATCGCGAGCCATCGCCAGGTCGGGCGTCACGGGCTTGCGGGGCTCGGCGTCGGGTCGAGGAGCCGGGGCGGCCTTTGGCTCGGGCCGGGCCGGCTGCGCTATGACTTCGGAATGGGGCGGATTCGGCCTTACCTGCACGTCGGGTCGGAGCACCGGTTGGGGAGGCGGAGGGGGTGTTTCGGACGTCGGCTGAGTCCTCACGCGCAGCTCGCTGAAGACCTGAGATACGCCGGGCGTGTTCCTGGCCTCGTCCTCGATGACCTGCTTATCAAGCTCGCTGGCCACGACGCCGCTCAGATGGACCTGTCCCGCCACGTCCACCGTCAACTGGAGATTCCCCTTGATTGGAGCTTGCTCACGAGGCACCGTCGGTTGCTGGACAGCTCCAGGCGCCCCCTGGTACCCCGCTGCTCCCGGCCCCGGCGCACCGGGCACGGTACCCTGAGCCATACCCGCTTGCCGGACTCTGGGGTCCGGGTTGCCGGACGTCGCCCAGGGGGGAAAGCTGACCAGCGGGGGTTCGAAGCCAAAGAAGGGATCGTCCAGGCGACCGAAGAGTGGGGGAGGATAGACGAAATACGGGGCCGATCCTACCAGCGAGCCAGCAGCCGGCGATGACCACGGCCCGCCTGCGGCCTGTGCAAGGGCTACCCGGTGTGCCTCGGCCGTGTCGATCACCAGGTCATCGCGCAGGGGGTAACCGAAATCGATGACGGTGCGGACCGCCATGTCGTGGATCACGCTCGTGCCGACTCGTCCCGACAGTATCACCTTGCCGTTGCGCCAGGATGCGTTGATCGCATAGGGGGCCGTCAGAGGGTTGGCCCGGATCGCGCTCAGGACGATCGCGTCAGGCTGATCCGAACGCGCTGCCGACGGCATCAGGGAGCCAGGTGGATACCCCTGTTGACCTCGTGCCGCGGGGACCTGGACCAGAGCTTGGGCGATGACGACCAAGCACATGAAGCCCACACGGAAATGCCGATCCATGATGGGACGTCCTTCGCGGCAAGAAACGGCAACGAACGGACTTGTAGCCTTCGCTGAAGTTTACGGGCCGTGCGGCTCGAGGACAAGCGGAATCGCTTGAACAGTGGCGAGTGGCGAGTGGCGAGAATTGAATCAGGAGAACATCACTCGCCACTCGCCACTCGCCACTCGCCACTACCGCAGCTCGATCGGGTCGATCTCCAGCTTGTCCAGAACGCGGGCAAGGGGGAGGAAAGCTTCGAAAGGGGAGACACCCTGCAAGCTTGTATCGGAGAGTTTGATATGGGTGGCATCGACGCTGGACTCGTCAAAGGTGGAGTCGAGCGCGACCCAACGCTGGTTCACGTAAACTTCGTGCCATGCATGGAAGCCGAACCCTTTGATTTTCTGCCGTGGGGCATCGACGAAGATCAACCCGATTGCGATGCGGGACGGTATGCCGACGGCCCTGCTCATCGCGGCGGCAAGCACTGCGTGCTCTGTGCAATCGCCGCTTAGGTTCTCGGCCACCTCGTTGGCTGGGGCGAAGGCGACTCTGAAGTTCTTGTCCCTGATGTTCGCGAACACCCAGTGCTCGATCCGTACGGCCATGTCCCAGGGTGTGCGGGCGTCGCCGATCGCGCGTCGGGCCAGGCGTTTGACCTCCGTATCATCGCTCGTGACCATGGGGTTTGAACGCAAGAACTGGGCATCGACCTCGGCGGCTCCCGGCGCGCCGTCATTGGGGCCGGTCGCGAAGACGTTCAGGATCATCGAGTTCTTGTCCGGTCCGGGCTGGCCAGCCTGACGGCCGTCGTTGGGAAAAACCTGCGCCGGGTCGCCGTCCTTGAGGGTGAGCCGATACTGGACATAGCGCGTCCGCGCTGGGTCGGGGATGATCTTGTTGATCGGGATTATCGTCTCGCGGATCTCATCAAAGCGAACGCTTCCCCTCGGCATTGGCGATGTCGCACCTTCCCTGGTGGTGCGGTACATCACGATGCCGCCCATCATGTCGCTCTCGAGCTTGAGAACCTGGCCACCCTGGTCTGCCCAGAGCGTCGAATCGAGAACCTTTTGAGGCTTGCCGTCCAGCGAAGCAGTTTGCTCGACCTTCCTCAGCGGGCGTCTCGAGCCGTCACCAAGAGGAATCTCTGAGATCGGACCCGCCTTGACCTTGAAGTCCACCACGCGATTGAGATTCGGGATGTACATCTTGAACGTGCGGGTTTCACCCTCCTCCATGGGCTTGCGCGCCATGCTCTGCTCGGCGGCGTAGGGGCCGCGGACATCCTTGCCCCAGGTGATCACCTCTTCCTCGCGATTTCCGCTCCCGGTGTCCATGATCAAGTTCATCTTGCCCTTGACCGCATCGCCGTGAACCCGGATCACGTTCTGGCTGACCTCCGTCCTGGTGTCGAGCCGGAGGACTTCTCCCTCGGGGGTCTCGATCGTTCCATACATCAACTTCATGGTCACTGTGTCATTGAGCCGAGTTAAGGTGAGCTCCATATCCTGGCGGACCCGGTACAGCTCGCGACCACTCTCGCTGACCTTTTCGATGAAGGTATGATAGTGGCCGATCCTATGCCCCTTGAGGAAGACCGCGTCCCAGGCCTCCTGCGCTCGGGCCGGCGGAGTCGCGAGGAGCAACAACCATGCGCAGTGGATGGCACAAGCCAGGACTGGTTTGCGAGCAGGACTGTGAAACATTCGATGGCCCTTTCCAGGTCCGTAGTCTGGGTCCAAGGAGAAGAGAGAACGCCGAGGGGTGGTTGCCCAGATAAGGATACCACCCACTATGCTCGAAAGACCGAGTCGCCTCAAGTTCAACCGGCCGGTCGCCGAGGTTTTGACAGTTGCCTGCGGTCCGACGTGGCCGTCCATCAATCCGTGCGCGGCAGGGCCAGCCAGATCAGCAGTTCCTCGAGCACCACACGGGGGTCCAGGAGACTTCCTCCCTTGAGATCCAGGTCTGCTTTCAGGAGCACGGCGGGAAGCCGGTCGACGCGGGACGGGCCAAGGTGAGCGTGCTGGCGCCGGGTCTTGTCGATGGCGAATTCGCGGATGCCGGCGATCCGGCAGGCCTCGTCGAGGTTCAGCCGGAAGGCGCGCAGCCTGCCGGCGTGGTGGATCTTGAGCAGCGAGGCGGTGAAGGCGGCTAGCACCATGACGGGGAATTCGCCGGAGGCCAGCAACTGGTCCAGGTCGCCGATCGCCTCGGCAGCGTGGCCCGTCGTGGCGGCGTCGAGCACCTTCCAGACGGTCTCGATCCTGCCTGCTTCGACCATCCGAGAAACGTCGGCGCGGCGGATCCGCCGCGCCTCACCCACGTACACGGCCAGCTTCTCGACCTCGGCGGTCAGCAGCCCGGCCTCGGCCCCGACCAATTCCACCAGCAGCCGTGCCGCGTCGGTGTCGAGCACCGCGTCCTGCTTCGAGGCATGATGAATCAGCCAGGGAACCAGCTCCTTCTCGGGAGGGCTGTTGCAGTCCAGCGGCAGTCCCGCCGTCGCGACTTGCCGCGCCAGGTTGGTAGTCGCGGGCCAGGACTTGACTATCAGCACCAGCACGCCTGCCCCGCTCGTCGCATTCACGTAACTCTCGAGCTCCTTGCGATTCTTGGTGACGAAAGGATCGGCATCGGTGACGATGACAATGCGTCGCCGGGAGAAGAAAGGCAGCGTCCGCAGCTCATCCATCACGTCGGCCAGACTCGCAACATTGCCCTCGAAACGACTGACCGCCAACTCGTCGGCATCCGCGCCGAGGACGGACCGGGCAATGCTTGCACTGACCTCACGCCTCAGGTAAACGTCGTCCCCGTAGACCACGTAAACCGGTTTTTGAGGCTGGCCGGAAGGATCACGTAGCCATTCCAATGCACGCATGAATAAAATCCGAGCCTCGCTTCATTTCGGTACACCCTCAGTCTAGCCATTTCCCAACCCCGGGTCACCAGCCATACCTTCGTTCCTCTCCGATGGAACGGGTGCCGCCAAGCCAGTCGTCAAGAAAAGTTCCGATTTGCTACCACCCGCCCTTGACGTCAAACTCGCGTTCCATACACTTGATTAAAACGGTTGTTTGAAACGGTTGTTTGCCTCGATTGCAAGGTGACATGGTGGTACAAGATCCGACAAAATCTCGATTGCTCGAGGGCGCTGGTGAGGAGTTTGCCGAGAAGGGTTTCGAGCTGGCGCGAGTGCGGGCAATCTGCGACCGGGCCGGGGCGAACCTGGCGGCGATCAACTACCACTTCGGGGACAAGGAGCACCTCTACGTCGAGGTACTTCGCGAGGCCCACCGCTGCGGTCTGGATCCGCGGGAAGAGCGATTCGATCCCGGGCTGTCGCCGGCAGAGCGATTGCGCGCGTTCATCCGCCATTTCCTGGGGCGAGTGTTGAGCATGAATCAACCGGCAGATTGGCGGCACCGCCTGATGATGCGGGAGATGCTCTCTCCCACCCCGTTCTCGGAGGTGCTGGTCCGTGAAATGATCCGGCCCAGGTTCGAGCTCATGAGGGGCTTGATGCGGGAGATTTGTCCCGAGGCCGACGACCGCCGCTTGAATGCCCTGGTGTTCAGTGTGATCGGCCAGTGCCTCCATTACAAGATGGCGCGCAGGGTGACGGAGCGGCTGATTGGCGAGGAGGGCTATCGCGCACTCGACCTGGATTATCTTACCGACCACATCACCGCGTTCTGTCTTGCCGCCCTGGGGATGGGGCCTACGCTCAATCAGGCGGGGGAACCTTCGAGCAGGGACGAAACGTCAGCTCACGTTCGTGAGGGATCGCCATGTACTGGATCGCCTTGAAGATGCTGGTCGGCGACAGAGCCAAGTTCCTGGGCATCGTCCTGGGCTTGACGTTCGCCGCCGCGCTGATCATGCAGCAAGGGTCGATCTTTTGCGGCCTGATGCTGCGGACCTGCGCCCAGATCACGGACATCACCGGCGCCGATTTGTGGGTGATGGAGCCCAGCGTCCGGTTCGTGGATGACATCAAGCCGATGCTCGAGAGCAACCTCCAGCGCGTTCGGGGCGTCTCGGGAGTGAAGTGGGCCGTTCCGTTGTACAAGGGCAATGCTCGGGCCAAGCTCACATTCACGCCGGCCGAACTGAAAGAGAAGACCTATCTGCCCCAGGACCTCCAGCGCGAGCGGCAGGCCATGGCAGGGCCGGTCTCGAACCCATTCACCAAAGTGCTTGATATGCTGAAACCCGGTATTGATTACCCGGTAGCTCCGCCTGCCCGCTGGTATGATTCGCGGATCCAGAATGTGATTGAGCAGGTCATCCTGATCGGCGTTGATGATACCTCGATGGTCGGGGCACCGCCGCGTGGGTCGCTGGTAGGACCGGCTCCTAACGGGCGGATGCTGGTCGGCGATCCCGAGGAGCTGCGCAGGCCCGATTCGATCATCGTCGATCGCGTGGGACTGGCCAAGCTGTTCCCCGACTGCCACCTGGATGAGCCGTTCGCGAAGCAGGAGTCGGACCAGGAGTACATCGAGCGTCTTCGGAAGTTTGTCAGTGCCGCTCCGGAGATCGAGATGAACGATCACCGGGCGATCATCGTCGGGGTCTGCGAGGCAACGCGCACGTTTCAATCCAACCCCGTCGTCTACACCCTCTACAGCCGGGCCAAGCAGTTCATTCCGATGGAGCGAAAGATGCTCTCGTTCATCCTTGCCCGGACTGGCGAAGAGGAAAACGGCCGGAAGATCCCGCCGGAGGTCGTGGCCCAGCGGATCCAGGAGCAGACCGGCCTGGGCGCGCGGACCAGCGAGAAATTCATGTACAGGACTATTAAATATTATTTGATATACACGGGAATTCCGATCAACTTCGGCATCACGGTCTTCCTCGGCTTTCTGGTGGGCACGGCGATCGCCGGGCAAACCTTCTACAACTTCACGATCGAGAACCTGAAGCAGTTCGGCGCGCTCAAGGCCATGGGTGCGTCGAACCTGCGAATCGTGGCGATGATCTTGCTCCAGGCGGCCGTGGCCGGGGTTCTCGGTTACGGGATCGGGGTGGGCCTGTCGACCCTGTTCGGCTTGAAGGCGGCCACGGGCTGGCAGGGGCAGCCGACCGAGTTGGCGTTCTTCACCCCCTGGCAACTGTTGCCGACCGCGGCCGTGGCCATCATCTTGATCTGCGTGCTGGCCAGCTTGCTCTCGGTTCAGCGGGTCATCCGGCTCGAGCCGGCCATCGTCTTCCGGAGCTGATTTCTTTGGGCCTTTCTCCGTAGGTCAGGCTTTCCAGCCTGACGCACGGACATTCGGCGATCGCAGTCAGGCTGGAAAGCCTGACCTACGACTTGTGGTGTCACGTTCACCCGAAACTGGACAAGGCGGCCAGAGAAATGTCCCAGTCCCATCCCGCGGTGCTCACCCGGACCGAGTCAGATCCCGGGGGCGTCGCTGTCCGGATCCGGAAGCTGACCAAACATTTCGGGGCTGGCGATCAGCGCGTGCAGGCGCTGGCGGGGATCAATCTGGACATTTACGCCGGCCAGATGTCGCTGATCGTCGGACCTTCCGGGTGCGGCAAGACCACGCTGCTGTCAGTGATCGCCGGCATCCTCGACGCCGATGAAGGCGAGGTTTCCATTTTCGGCAGCGACATCACCCGGATGAGCGATCGGCTGAAGACCAGGTTCCGGGCCAAGAACATCGGTTTCGTGTTCCAGCAGTACAACCTCCTGCCGGCTTTGACGGCGGCCGAGAATGCCGCGATTCCCCTGGTCATCGCCGGCTGGAGCAAGGTTCCGGCGATGCGCCGCGCCACCGAGGTTCTCACTTCCATTGGCATGGGTAAGAAGGTGAAGAGCCTCCCCTCGCAACTCTCGGGCGGGCAGATGCAACGAGTCGCGATCGCTCGGGCCCTGACCCATGACCCCAAGCTCCTGGTTTGCGACGAACCAACCGCGGCTCTCGACCATGAAACGGGGCTTACCGTGATGGAGCTGCTCCGCGAGTCCGCCGTCAAGCCCGACCGCGCCGTGGTCATTGTGACTCACGACAACCGGGTCTTTCAGTTCGGCGATCGAATCGCCCACATGGACGACGGAGTGTGCGTGCAAGTCGAGGACCGGAATGCCGGGGCCGCGGCATGAACCGTCTTTCGGGATCGCTCGGTATTGATAGAATCCTTGGACGACTGGCTCTTTTATCATAGGATTCCTGTATGTTCACAAAAATCGTATTGCCACTGGTTGCCTTGCTGGGAATCGTCGTTGGGGTTGGCGCCGTCTACTCGACCGCGAAGAAGGAGAAGGAGTCTCCTGTTTCCGTGCCGCTCCTGGACCCCCCGCAGAAGCCTGCAAGGATCGTGCAGGCGATCTACGGTCTGGGACTCGTCGAGGCTCAGCGCGAGAATATCCCGATCGGCACGGCGGTCCCGGGGGTGGTCCTGGAGGTCTTCGTTGACGGCAGGCCGGGCTACGATCCGCCCCACAAGAAGGTGGGCGATCGCGTGCGGAAGGGTGAGCCGATGTTCCGGATCGACGACCGGGACCTGAAGGCCGAGCTCAAGATCCGTGAATCCTCGCTCCGCGCCGCGGTGGCGCAGCTTCACCGTCTAGACCTAAAACAAGCGTAATATATTACGCGACTATAGTAAATATCAGAATCTCATATGTGCGATCATGAGACATACCTTCTACTACCCGGAGGTCTCAGACCCCGGTCTTTGATTTCGATTTGTTTCCCCTCATGCATCACTCGCCTTTCTTTGCTCGGTGGCCTCTAGGGATCGGGGCATCCGGACCCCGACTT
>JBEKTN010000094.1:0-23275 GCA_049516015.1 Isosphaeraceae bacterium
GAAGATGAGGTTCAGACCCTGGTAGACCGTCTTGATCGGAAAATCGGCTGGCGGTTTCGAGGCGTCGAGCACGACCGTCGTTTCCCGGCATCGCTCCGGCCCCAGGGCATCAGCCAGATCGCTCAGGAACCGCCGGCGCTTGCGTTGAAACAATTCGCGACGGATCTCCCAGCCGTCAATCGCCCCGGCGGCGTACATCAGATTGTAACCATCGATGAGCCAGAGCATGAGACAGAGCCGCGGTAGCAAGCAGGTACCTTGATCCCGACGCTACTTGAAATGTAGAAGATGACATCCTTCCTTTTCAAGGGCGGTGTCGGCGGCTCAGGCCACCGGGCTCGGGCCGCCACTGCCGGATCAGAGCCTCGATCATGATCTGGCTTTGCAAGCTTGCTCGCGCTTGCTCGTCAAGTCGTAGCCAGCGCCCCGGCCTGTTGAACGATGCCGCCGAGGGTATAGCGGACCTCGCCGCTGACGATCACGGTGTGGGCGCGGCCGCGAACCTCCCAGCCGGCGAACGGGCAATTACGGCTCCGGGAACGGAACTGGGATGGATCGATTGTCCACCGGGCCGAGGGATCGATCAGGGTGACGTCGGCATCGGCTCCGGGCTTCAAGGTGCCTTTGGGAATTCCCAGTAACTGGGCCGGATTGATGGTCAGCTTGCGGATCGCCTCGGGCCACGACAGGTGACCGGGATCGATCAGGTGCGTGACGACCAGCGGAACCAGCGTTTCCAGGCCGATGATGCCGAAGGGAGCCAGGTCCAGCTCTCTCATCTTTTTTTCGGGAGCGTGCGGGGCGTGGTCCGTCGCCAGGATTTCGATCGTGCCGTCCCTCAGGCCGCCGACCACGGCCTCGACGTCACTCCAGGTACGCAGGGGCGGGTTCATCTTGTAGTTGGAGTCGAACGTGCGGAGCCGCTCGTCGGTGAGTGTGAAATGGTGGGGGCAGGCCTCGGCGGTGACCTTGACCCCGCGGCGCTTGCCCTCGCGCACCAGCTCGACGGAGCGAGCCGTCGAGATGTGCTGGATGTGCAGCCGGCCGCGCGTGATCTCGGCGAGCCGGATGTCGCGGGCGACCATGATGTCCTCGGCGGCGTCCGGCATGCCGGCAAGCCCGAGCCGCATCGACTCGAAACCCTCGTTCATGACGCCGCCCACGGTGAGCTCGGGCACCTGGCAGTGCTGCATGATCACGCGGTCGAACATCTTGGAGTACTCGAGGGCGCGGCGCATCAGGGCAGCCGAGGCGACCGGCGCCCCGTCGTCGGTGAACGCCACGGCACCACCGGCGACAAGCTGACCAAGACTCGCCAGCTCTTCGCCCTTGCGGCCCTTGCTTACGGCGCCCACGGGATAGACGTTGGCCTGGCGAGCGCGCTGGCCCTGGAGCACGACAAACTCGGCCGCGGCCTGGCTGTCGATGGGGGGAATCGTGTTGGGCATGCAGGCCACCGATGTCACCCCTCCCGCCAGAGCGGCCGCGGCACCCGTGGCGATGGTCTCATCCTCCTCGTTGCCTGGCTCTCGCAAGTGGACGTGAACGTCGATCAAGCCGGGGCAGACGATCAGTCCGCGGGCGTCGATGACGATCTCGGCCTCTTCGTAGCTTGCCCCGGTCGGCAGGATGTGGCCTCGGCTGATCCAGAGATCGCCGATCTCGTCGCGTTCCTGGCTGGGGTCGATGATCCGGCCCCCCGCAATCTGGATGGTTGGCAAGGCGAGTTTGCCCATGGCTGTTGGCTTTCTGATCGTGGGATGCGGCGTGAGGAATCTGACCCGCGGCGGAGCCGGCGAAACGACCTGGAGCGGTCAATTCGTCTGCGTGGTCCTGGCCTCCATCTTCCCGTTCAGAAGGTAGAGCACTGCCATGCGGACCGCCAGCCCGTTGGTGACCTGGTCGAGGATCGCCGAGTGCTTGCCGTCAGCGACCTCGGGGGTCAACTCGACGCCGCGGTTGATCGGCCCGGGCGCCAGGATCAGCAGGTCGGGCCTGGCGAGCCTGATTCGTTCCTGAGTCATCATATAAAAGTGAGAGTATTCTCCCACGGATGGGAAGAGCCCCACCTGCTGCCGCTCGAACTGGATGCGGAGCACGTTGACGACGTCGCATCGGGGCAGGATGTCGTCAAGGCGGTTGGCGACCTCGCAGCCCAGGCGCTCCATCGACCGGGGCACGAGCGTCGGCGGACCGCAGAGAATGATGTGGGCCCCCAGCTTGGTGAGCCCCCAGATGTTGGAACGGGCCACGCGCGAGTGGGCGATGTCGCCCAGCAGGCCGACGGTAAGCCCCTCGATGCGGCCCTTCGCCTTGCGGATGGTCATCAGATCGAGCAGCCCCTGCGTGGGGTGCTCGTGAGCGCCGTCGCCGGCGTTGATGATCGACGCTTTCACGTGCTGGGCCAGCAAATGTGGCGCGCCGGGCGTCGGGTGGCGCACCACCATCACATCAGCGCCCATCGCCTCGATGTTCTTGGCCGTGTCGATGAACGTCTCTCCCTTGGAGAGACTGGAGGCACTGGTGGAGAAATCCTGGGTGTCGGCGGAAAGCCGCTTGGCGGCCAGGCTGAAGCTGGTGCGCGTCCGGGTCGAGTTCTCGAAGAAGAGGTTGAAGACGATGCGTCCCTGCAGCGCGGGAACCTTCTTGCGGCTCCGCGTGGATATCTCGGCGAACGACTGGGCCGTGTCCAGAATGGCCATGATCTCAGCGGCGGACAGGTCTTCCAGCCCCAGCAGGTGCTTTCGGGTCCAGCTTGGCAGCGGCCTGATTGGGGCGGGAACCGACGCCGTGCCGGAACCGGAACTCGGGCTGGGTGGCGATGCAATGGTCACGGCGCAGGGCTCCTGTCAGGCTGTGAAGGGCGGGAAGCAGCCACGACGCGGACGATTTCTTCCACGGGATCAAGCGGATGCAGCCGTACCCGAACGCGATCGCTGCGATCGGTCGGCAGATGCAGTCCCACGAAGTCGGGCTGGATGGGTAATTCACGATGTCCGCGATCCACCAGCACGGCCAGTCGAATCCGTCCCGGCCGGCCCAGGTCGCAAATCGCGTTCAGCGCCGCGCGGACGGTTCGTCCCGTGAACAGGACATCGTCGACCAGGACGATCTCGGCACCGTCCACGGGAAAAGCGATCTCCGTGCCGCGGAGCACGGGCCAGCGGCGGCCGCGGCCGAGGTCGTCGCGATAGAGCGTGATGTCCACCGCGCCCACGACGACCTCGTCATCGGCCAGGAGAGTCAATTCCTGGGCCAGACGCTGAGCCAGTGGAACACCGCGGCTGCGTACGCCGATCAAGTAGAACGGCAGATCGCGCCGGCGTCCGTCCCAGATCGATCGCCCCATACCAGCAATCAGCCGTTCGATTTCCTCGGCCTTGCATACAATCTCTTCATCTGAAGTCATCACCGCAACCCTTCCAACCGGTCGCTGCCAGTGGTCACGCACGACCGGCCTGGAATGTAGCAGACAAACAAGCGGGCTTTCAAGGAGCGAAGGAATGTCTTTGGCTCGCCAGGCTCATGCTGCCCCCGCGCCACGACCTGTGCGCCCATCTTGAAACCCCGGCGATCATGCCTTCCCCTTGCACAACCCAGCGCCTAGGATAAGTTCGTTTGACTCGACGAAGGGAGGAACTCGACGCGTCATGAAGATCATCCTGGCCAACCCCCGCGGATTCTGCGCCGGGGTCAATATGGCGATTGAATGCCTTGAGCGGGCACTCGATTTTTTTGGACCACCCGTCTACGTCTACCACGAGATTGTGCACAACAAGTATGTGGTCGATCGGTTCAAGGGGCGGGGCACCGTGTTCGTCGAGTCGCTCGACCAGGTTCCCGAACGATCGCCCCTGCTCTACAGCGCCCACGGCGTCTCTCCGCAGATTCGGGAACAGGCCCGCAGCCGTCGGCTGCTCGCCATCGACGCCACCTGCCCGCTGGTGACCAAGGTTCACCTGGAAGCGATCAAGTATGCGCGCGAAGGCTACACCATCATCCTCATCGGCCACGAGGGCCACGACGAGGTCATCGGCACCATGGGGGAAGCACCCGAGCAGATGGTCCTCGTCGAGACCGCCGAGGATGTCCAGCGGTTGAGCGTGACAGACCCTCGAAAAGTCGCCTATCTAACCCAGACCACGTTGAGTGTGGATGATGCCAATATCGTGATTGCCGCCTTGCACGCGAAGTTTCCCCATATTGCCAACCCCCCCAAGGACGATATCTGCTACGCGACGCAGAACCGCCAGGAGGCCGTTCGTGAGCTGGCGGCGCGAGCGGACCTGGTTCTGGTGCTCGGCAGCCAGAATAGCTCCAACAGTCGAAGGCTGGCCGAGATCGCCGCATCGATGGGCATTCCCGCACACCTGGTCGACGGTGTCTCCGAGATCCAGAAGAGCTGGTTTGAGCAGGTGGAAAGCGTCCTGATCACCGCCGGCGCCTCAGCTCCCGAGGATGTGGTTCAGGAGTGCATCGATTACCTTGTGAGCAACCACGGGGCGTCGATTGAGGAGGCCTTGGTCCGGCAAGAAAACGTTCACTTTCCGCTTCCCAGGTCGCTGCGTGAGCTGCTGCCTGCCGGCACTCAGCTTCCCGTCGTTGCGGAAGTCGACCGGTGATGCCGCGGCCGGGTTGGCTCACAAGTTGCTGGCCGCGTGTCGACCATGCAGGCAGGGCCGACTCACAATTCCCGGCCAAAGCCCTGTGATTGAGCCGTCGAGAGAACGTCCTGCCGGGGAGACTCAGCCGGAAAGCGAAGCAGCTCGTGGTCATGGTCTTCGCTTTCCATCTCGGCGAGCGTTCGGTTGGATTGGCGCAAGGCTGCGATGACCAGGGCGGTGACCTGGATCAGCGTGATCGTCCAGATCAGTTCCGAACCGAGGAGCAGCAGCATGCCGTGCATGTTACGGTTCCGCGGTCTCAGAGGCCAGCCGCCGTCCCAGTTGGTCAGCTCGCAGAACTTGAGCAGCCAGATGACCGCGCCGGTCGCGGCGAGCGACCGGGTCGACCGCGCGGAATCCTCCGCCTGGCTGAGCCCGAGGTGAACCAGGTAGTCGCCGGAAAGGCTGGCCAGCAGGGCGAATTCCGCCCAGCCGAGGGCCTGGCCGAGGTTCAAGCGGAACCAGTCAGGATGGCCGGGCGCCTGGTTCTCTCCCCGATCCATGAACCAGACGACAAGATCGACCAGGCACATGACCAGCAACAAACCGGTCCGGCGCTGCCAGCTCTTGTGGTCCCAGCGGCCCCAGAGCATCATCGCGCCCACCAGGCTGCCCCAGACGCTCACGGTGTAGACCCACTGGGTCCAGGGCGAATCGACGATCTGGTTGAAGAACTGCCGATCGCCCAGCAACCCGACCATGGCAAGCAACGAGAGAATGCATGCCGGAAGGAGGGCAATAGTCAGGAGAAAGAATCCAATACGGCAAAGCTGATATGTCTTGCGAACCTGGTCGCGCTCATATTCGAACATGCGCCGTGACGTCCCGCAGTGAGATCCTTGTGCAGAGCCGCGAGCGTGCCCTCTGCATCATCGTAACCCTTGGACGCTCTCAAGCCAAGGGTTGGGTTGATCAGCCAGGTTCCGACCGGATCAAGAGTGCGATTTCTCCCCACGTCGTGCTGTCGCCGGGCGGAGCGGCGGCGGCGGACAGCTCCAGAGCAAGCTCGTTGCGCGGACGAAGTTCCGCCAGCCGAATGTCGATTGTGCCGTGCGAGTCTTGCCCGAGGGGTAGGTCACGGCCGTTGAGCCGCAGAGAAGCGAGACCCGCGACGGATTCCAACCGCAGCCAGAGTGATTCGCCGTGAGGGTTCAGGGGCGGGCATCCGAACCGGCGAGTCAAGCGCAGCCGCCGGCCTGAGCCCCACCCCACCGGCAGCGGCAGGGTGATTCGTTCAGGGCGTGGGTCCGGGGAATCGAGATCGATCGATTCCCAGCCCTTGCGCAGGCGGATCAAGTGTTCCGACACGCGTGATGACCTCGACGGCCTGCTCGCAGGTTGGTTGCGAGGAGTGCTCCGGACTGCACCCGCCCCATGGCGATCATGAACGTGACCACCCCAAGAGCCCAAGAATCATGAGGGCTTTGCTATGGTCTAGATACCGATAACTCATTATAGTCAGGCCCTTCCTCAAGTAACCTACTTCTCTGCTGTCGTTTGTGGAGCTTGTGTTGCGGGGTCGGAAGGGTCGCCCCAGGGCGTTCCGTTGCCGGCAACATTGTCTGTTTCCTGGCGAATCGCCGTCCAACCCGCCAGCGTCCCGAGTGCGAGGGAACCCACGGCGGAATGTCCGAACCGTTGGGGACTCAGGGTTACTCCACTCCATTCGCGATGGCTGACCGTGGCATATTGCCCATGACCAATGGCCAAGTCCATATTGCCCCGCGAACGCGCACGCTCACCGGCGTGCAGGTTCTTGGATCGGGGAGCTATGTCCCCGACAACGTGGTCAGCAATCTTGACCTGCAAGATTCCCTGGGTTTCGATCCTGAGTGGATCGTCAACCGGACCGGAATTCACGAACGGCGCTTCGCCTTGCCGCACCAGGCAACCAGCGACCTCTGCACCCAGGCGGCGATTCGATGCCTGAAGGCCGCCGACTGCGATCTCGCCGATGTCGACCTGCTGGTCCTGGCTACCTTCACGCCGGACATGGCGTTTCCCTCCACGGCCAACCTGGTGCAGGATCGGCTCAAGCTGAATTGCCCGGCGTTCGATATCCAGGCCGCCTGCGCCGGCTTCGTCTTCGCGCTGGTGGTCGGTTCTCAATTCGTGGCCACGGGCAACAGCCAGCGCGCTCTGATCATTGGCGGCGATTGCAACAGCCGCGTGATCAATCCCGGGGACGAGAAGAGTTACCCCCTCTTCGGCGACGGCGCCGGCGCGGTTTTGCTCGGGCCCGGCAGTGCGCAACAGGGCCTGCTCGCCTACCAGCTTGGCTCCGACGGGTCAGGAAGCGACTTGCTGAGCAGGCCGGCGGGGGGAAGCCGCATTCCTCCCACCGCCGAGACCGTCGAACAGGGTTTGCACTATCTGACCATGGATGGCAGGGCCATCTTCAAGTGGGCCGTCCGCATCCTGGCCGACTCCACGCTTGCCGTGCTGAACCACGCCGAGTGCAAGGTCAGCGAGGTCCGTTGGTTCATACCCCACCAGGCTAACGTCCGGATCATCCATGCAGCCAGCGACGTACTGGGCTTTCACCGTGACTCGGTCTACAAGAACCTCGAGCGCTACGGCAACACGTGTGCCGGCTCGATCCCGATCGCACTCGACGAGGTTCAGGCCGAAGGTCAGGTCTATCGTGGCGACTGCCTGCTGATCTCAGGCTTCGGCTCGGGCTTGAACTGGGGAACCGCTCTCTGGCGGTGGTGACGGATCGGGCTGTTCTGGATTTCACCAGGACCGGCGTCGTCCTGGCCCATGCGAACAGGGCCGCCATGGGTCTTGGGGAAGGCCCTTGCCCCATGGAGGCTCGAGCGAGAGCCGGAACAAGGATGAAGTTCCCGCTGCTAACGATCAATCAGCCATTTGACGCGGGCAGTTTGCCTTTGATCCGCCGGGCGAAGAAACCGGCCCCGTAATTTCCAAGTGCCGTTCTGCCGCCGGTGTCGTAGGCCGACCCGGCGATGGTCACCTTGGAATAGGATGCCGCATCCCGGCCATGTCCCAGGGCGGCGGTGCTGGTGCCGGTGATCGAGCCCTTCCCCGCGGTTCCGGTGGTGTAGCTGTAAACGTACTCGCCCGCGGCATTCTTGGCGGGACGGAAGGTTGCAGAATCCACGCTGCTGACCAGGTCGCCGCGCTGGGTAAGGCGAGCGATCCGGCTGGCCTCGCGAGTCGCTTGGAGCCCGGCCAGGTACGACTGATAGTCGAAGCCGGTCTTGATCTCGCTGTTGAGCTGGTTGCCGGTGACGGTCACCTTTCCGATGGAACCCTGGGTCGTGATGGCGGCGTTGGTCAACGCGGTACCGGGGTTCACCATGTAGTTGGTTGCCGTGCCAGTCGACCCGGTGTTGACAAGATCGGGATTCTGCGCAGTCAAGGTCGTATAGTTGGCTGGCCCAACCTTGAGCGACTTGATCTTCTTGGCTGTGATCACGCCGCCCAGCAGCCCGTGGGCCGGATAACCTTCGGACCCGAGCGGAACTCCGTAGCTGGTGGCCGGAAGATAGACGGTCGTCGCGGGATTCGTGTTGGCAACGGTCTCTGTGGCGTTCGTTACGGCTGTCGGGTCGCCCAGCCCACGCTTGAAGGTGAGCCTGCCGATCGGCCCGTTGACATCCAGCGCGACGGCATCGGCGGTACCGCCGAACGTCGCCTGCCGGAGGTACTTCAGACCGCTGAGGCTTGACCTGAAGGGCGTCGTGTCGCGCTGAGCCGTGAAGTTGGTCGCCTTGCCGACGACATTGAGGTGGTTGATCGCGAGAGCCTGAAGCGACGTCCGACCCGTCGTCCCCACCACGCTGTACTCGAACTGGTAGCCGGCTGGGATCGGACCTGATTGCGGCACGCCGGTCCATTCCTTGACGGTCCCGTCTTGCGACTGGGCAAGGTAGTTGGGAGAGATGGGCGACTGCGTGATGGAAACGACGTTGAAGTTCTGGACGACTCCGTTGATGCTGAAGAGCACGCTCGGTGTCGTGATTGGTGCGCTCGGTATCGTCGTTGAAGTGCTGTCGAAGACCGAGTTGACGATCGAGTCAAGATAGATCGACGGCTTGACCTTCAGGGGTGTGGCAGGGTCGCCGATAACGATCTGGTACTGGGTCGGGGTCGGGGGCGTTGGGGGCGTGGTGGGCGTGGTGTCAATGATGGCGTCGATGTCGTTGAACTTGAGCGTTTGCACTCCGCCGTAGAGGAAGATTCCCGGGGTTTGATCGACCGCCGGCGTCACGTTGGCCGTCAGGTTGAAGCCGTTGAGCACGATCGATCGCACCCCGTCGGCTGCGATCAGGCGATCGAAGTTCACTTGGCCGTCGGTCAAGGCTCGCGGCGAGGGCACCACGGTTCCGGTCACGTAGGTCGATTGTAGGCTGGAGTTGATGATCTGGATCGTGGCGATATCGTCGTCGAGAGCGCCATCGTTGGGTGTCGTGTCGGTGACGATGACCTGGCCTGGTCCGTGAACCGTGATGGTCCACTGGTCTCCTGCTCGATCCGTACCCGAGACAATCTTACCCTGATTGCTCAGGAGCGAACTGTTCGGGTTATTGTGCTGCATCAAGTCTCGGGCCGAGATAGGAATTCGCTGGTTGGTGATCGGGTTGGTGACGTACAGATCGCTCGGAGTGTAGAGAGACCAGAAACTCGGAGATGCGGTCGAGAGCACAAGGCGGCTCTCGAGCTGTTCTGGTGCATGAAATTGCCTGCGCCGGGCCGAATCGGGCCGGTCAGACCGCCGCCGCGTGAAACCCATGGAAGACTCCCTTCCCGGCGACTCGCCAGGCAGCTCGCCCACCGATCATGCGACCGAGGCCGCCTACCGATGGCCACCCTCCCTGATTCGGATGCTCAACCGGCTAAGATGAGACACACGCGCGCTGCGCCGCCGTCCAGGACCGGTCTGGGATCGGCCAGGCAATGATTACGTAGTCCAAGCCCGGCGCGGCGAGTCACTTACAGGTCTAACAGTCGACCGGCCTGCCGAAATGACTTCATGAGACATGGGAAGATAGGCAGGTTCGGGTGCCGAGGAAAACGAAGGGAATGATTAGTGCGTAGAAACGGGGCGAAGCGATGCAAGGGCGGCATGTTCGTCATCGGCGAACGGGAAATAGCGATCCAGCTTCATGACCTTGAGCAAGTCGCAGACAATCGGATCAACGTGGAAGAGCACGATCTTGCCCTGATGCGTCTCCACGCGCCGCTTCAGTCCGATCAGGATGCCGATTCCCGAGCTGGAAAGATAATCGATCTTGCGGAGATCCAGGGCCACTCGGGGCTCTTGCCGGCTCTGCACCAGGTCGTAAAGAGAATCACGCAGGGAATTGTTGCGGAAGTCATTCAGGCCAGCGGCACTCTCGAAACTGATGATCAGAGCGTCGGATTCCTCGCGTGTATTGAAGGTCGTCATACCTCGAGAACCTCTCCCCGGAGACTGTCCAAGCCGGCATGCCGTTGCGTGACAGGGTGTTGACCGGGTCGCCTTGCACCAATCGGGTCCTCGAGTTTGATGCCCCACATCAAACCATTCGACCCAATTATCTTCTTCATTTTATCGCGCGAATGACACATATTGCAATTCGTGGTTGCCACCAAACGCCGGGCTCTGACGGTTTTCTCACGGGCTGGCGGATGTTAGAGTAAGATCTTGCCGGACGCCTGGTACCACAGCGGGCTCGCCGTCTCGACCTGCGACGACGATCGGGCGGGGCCTGTCTCCCTGAGTTTCTCTGCCGTTTGGTGAACGCGAGGTCTCACTCTTGAACCGACTCTTACTGGCCCTCAAGGCCTTCTGGCGGATCCTGACCGAGCCTGATTTCGCCGCGCGGGTCGAACCGCTCTTTTCCCGGGTTCCGACCGGGCCGGACTTGCGGATCCTCGCGGTCCTGCAACGGGACGGACGTCTTGTGGATTTTCTTCAGGAGGACATCGATGCCTACAGCGACGCGCAGATCGGCGCCGCGGTTCGGGATATTCATCGAGGCTGTCGCAAGTCCTTGCACGATTATCTGAGCATCGAACCGATCATCAACGCGGCCGAGGAAGCTCAGGTCCAGGTGCCCACCGACTTCGACCCGGCCGCGATCCGGCTGCTCGGCAACGTCGATGCCAAGCCGCCGTTCCAGGGAGTGCTCAAACACCACGGCTGGCGCGTTCGATCGGTCCACCTGCCGGTTCTACCGGCAACCCGCGACGATTCTTCCGTCCTCTCGCCAGCCGAGGTGGAGATTGGCTGAGCGCTGACCACCGACCACTGATTACTAGCACCCGCGAGATCAACCGCATGTCCCGTTACGTCGTCGGCATTGACCTGGGCACAACCAACAGCGCGCTGGCCTATTCGGCGACCGGCGAGCCGGCCGTGGATGGCTCGCAACCCAGTCCGATCGAGACGCTGCCGATCCCGCAGGTCGTGGGCGTGAACGACGTGTCCGAGCGAGCCCTCCTGCCGTCGTTCCTCTACCTGCCCTCGTCCCGGGAATTTCCCCCAAACGCACTCGACCTGCCCTGGAAGTCGCCGCCGGACCACCTGGTGGGAACTTTCGCGCGGGAGCATGGGGCCAAGGTGCCCGGCCGGCTGGTCGGCTCGGCCAAGAGCTGGCTCTCCCACCCTGGCGTGGATCGCCGGAGCCCGATCCTGCCCTGGACCGCGGCCGAGGACGTGGCCAAGGTCTCGCCCGTCACGGCTTCGGCGGCTTATCTGGAGCACCTCCGCGACGCCTGGAACTCCCGGTTCGGGGGGAAGAAGGCCGAGGAGCGGCTGGAGAACCAGGAGGTTCTGCTGACCGTCCCCGCCTCGTTCGACGCCGTGGCCCGCGAGCTGACCATGGAGGCCGCGGGCAAGGCTGGGCTCAAGCAAGTCACCTTGCTCGAAGAGCCCCAGGCGGCCTTCTATGCCTGGCTCGCCATCCAGGGCGAGAAGTGGCGCAAGCAGGTCAAGGTCGGCGACATCATCCTGGTCTGCGACGTCGGCGGCGGCACCACCGACTTCACCTTGATCTCCGTCGCCGACGAGGGCGGCGACCTGATCCTCTCCCGTCTGGCCGTGGGCGAGCACATCCTCCTGGGCGGCGATAACATGGACCTGGCCCTGGCCTACGCCGTCGCGGCCACGCTGCCCCAGGGGATGGACGGCCTCGACGCGGCCCAGCGCGTGGCCTTGGGCTACGCGTGCCGCACCGCCAAGGAGACGCTATTCGCTGAACCGAAGAAAACCGCCGCGCCCGTGACTGTCCTGGGCCGTGGCTCGAAGGTCATCGGCGGCACGATCAAGACCGAGCTGACGCGCGAGCTGCTGAATACCTCGCTGCTCGACGGCTTCCTGCCCCGCTGCGCCGCGACTGACCTCCCCTTGCGCGGGCGGCGGGTGGGCCTGACCGAGATCGGCCTGCCCTACGCCGCGGATCCGGCGATCACGCGTCACCTGGCCCGGTTCCTGGGCCAGCAGGCCGGATCGCTGCACACCGGCGGCGCCATGATCCGTCCCTCCGCGGTGCTCTTCAACGGCGGCGTCTTCAAGGCGACCGAGCTACGCCAGCGCGTGCTCGACGTCCTTGCCGACTGGGCGGGCAAGCCCGTGCCCGAGCTGCAATCGTCCGACCTGGATCTCGCCGTGGCCCGGGGCGCCGCGTATTACGGCCAGGTCCGCCGGGGCCGGGGCGTGCGGATTCGCGGCGGCGTGGCCCGGTCGTATTACGTCGGTCTGGAAACCTCGGCGCCGGCCGTCCCTGGCGTTCCGCCGCCCATCAAGGCCCTCTGCGTCGTGCCGATGGGCATGGAGGAGGGCGCCGAGGCCGACGTCCCCAGCTCCGAGCTTGGCCTGGTCGTCGGCGAGCCGGCCGTCTTCCGCTTCCTCAGCTCCACGACCCGCCGCGACGACCCCGTGGGCACGGTCCTCGACCGCTGGAACCCCGAGGAAATCCAGGAGCTCGCCCCCCTCGAAACGGCCCTTGCCGCCGAAGAAGGCGCCCAGGGCGAGACCGTCCCCGTCCGTCTGCACTCGAACGTCAACGAGGTCGGCACCCTCGAGCTCTGGTGCCAGAGCACCCGCGACCCCCGGCGCTGGAAGCTCGAATTCAACGTCCGCGAACCATCCCAGGATTGATCGGAGAGCGTAATCACTGGAAAGACCCCGGAGAGGCCCCGGGCAGGTCAATAGCCGGAGCGTCCGGGAGTGACAGCAGGCTGCCTCGGGATCGGGCGTCAGTTCTCCTCCGCGATTTCTCGTTGAATGGCTCTCATCTCCGGGATGGCTTCTTCGACCATCTCCCGGAAAACTTTCCAACACTGTGGCTCGACGGAAAAAGCATCGGCCAGGGCCTGGACATCTCGTGCCGTGAGACTCAATGAAGCGGGCCACCAACAACTCACTCCCACGTGCGGTTGCGCGCAGGAGTTCATTCGACTTGCCATGAGATCGGTGGGCATGTCCGGTCTGTTGGCCGCGACCAATTCTTGAAAGGCGCGCCAGCAGGCACGATCGGGATCGCACGCGAAGGCACTGGCAAGCGAAACCAGGAGATCGCGCGACAGATCCAGGCCACTGCGGCGACTCAGTACTGTTGCGACTCGTTCGTGGGTCATCTCTTCCGCCTCCGGGAAGAACACTGCGGGGCTGACGCGGAAGACCCTGGAAAGCGCTGCGATATGGCGACGGCTCAGTTTTCTTTTCCCTGCGAGGATCGCGGAAATCGTTGATTCAGCGATGCCGCTCCGCTGCGCCAGTTCGGTTTGGGTCATCTCATTGGAATCGGCAAGGAACCGGACCATGTCAGAGTCTGACACTGCCACCAACGGGTTGTGCTCGGCTTCGTATTTATGAACCAGATCGCCTAGCACATCCAGGTAGTCCTCCTGCTCCAAGTCGAGGTCTTCTCGGGCGATCAGAGAATCGATCACGGCGATTGCGCGGTCCAGCTCGGCCTCGGAACGGATTGGGCGAAGAGGAAACGCCCGCACCAACGCGAGATAGTTGTCGTCCCCGCTTTGTCGGAGTGCGCGTGGCGACCGCTTGGCCATCGTTTGCTCCCACCCGCTCAGTTGTCTTTCCATTGCCCTCGGTCGTATTCCGCATGCATCATCACGTGAAGAATGTAAACCTTGGACTTTTCGAAGCTGATAAAGCAGATCAGGCGGTATCGATTTCCGAGAATATTGAACACAAAGTACTTGCCGACCTGGTCAACAGTTTTGAATGTAGCCCGAACGTCGCTAAATCGCCGCCATGTCGCCTTCTCGGTGACCTTGCTCCATGCGTCGAGAGGCTTCTCAATTTCGGGAAAGAGAGTCCACGCCTCGCGTAGCTTCTTCCTGGAGATCACACGCATCGATTCCTCAGCGACCGGACTGATGGCATTGTACTTCACAATTTGCGAAGATCAAGATGGTCGCCCCAGCGCTCTTCTGCCCGCCGCCAATGCGGACCGCGAGATCCTTGGTACCTCGCCTTCCGAAACGTGTCCGAGACTTACTGGTGTCAGAGCCAACCGCGAGCTGCTCTGCTGGACCGTATCCTCTCCGGGCGCGTCATCCGCGCTTGGGGGAGGACGGCCGGTTCGTCAGTCAGCAAGGCGTCATGCAGTCAGGGCAGCGACGGGCACCGGTGTAGTTGTCCCCAATCGATATCTTCTCCGCAACGGCGCGTACCCTGATCGCGCTTCGGGAGCTGTGCAGCCAGCGGTCAATCGCCATCAACCGGGTTCCACCGGTGTGGACGCGAAGTTCGTTGATGCGCCGTTCCAGCTCGATCAGCTCATCGGGGCTCGAGGTTGTTTTCCTCAGCACTTGATGCAGATCATGCGCGATCTGCCTGACCCCCTCTGCAATCGCCGCGGGATCAAGGCTGCCGGCGGGAAGTGATTCCCCGGGTTGCCTCAGCATCTGATCAGACCCTGGCATCGAGCGTCTCCTTGAATCATGTCGCGACGTTCTTCAAGAACTGTAGGTCTGGCGATCGTGAATGGCGGCCATTCTGGTTTTTCTTGATGCCGCGATTGCAAGCTGACGGCTCCTGAAGGAAACGGGCAACACGAATTGCAATCAAGATTTTCGCGGAGTATCTTGCACGCTATATTTCTCGGTGGCTCACTCCCCGCTCCTGAGTTCCTGGGTGCCGGTGCGGATGCCCGACGAAATCCTCTTGCTGGTGGACGGTGCCGTCGAGAACCGTCTGGAACTGCGGTTTGCCGATCTGGCCGCGTTGCCCGCGAGCCAACAGGTGCCGGACGTTTCTCGGTTCCACGCGAAGCGGCAAGGCGACGGCGTGGCGCTCGAGGCGATCCTGGCGCAGGCGCGGCCTCGGGCCGAGGCCAATTACTTGACGCTGCACGCCGACCGCGACGACTTTCATGTCTCGGTGCCGCTGGCGGCGGTGCGGGCCGAGGGGATCGTCGTCTATCACCGCGCCGG
Source organism: Isosphaeraceae bacterium (assembly GCA_049516015.1). Classification (GTDB taxonomy): domain Bacteria; phylum Planctomycetota; class Planctomycetia; order Isosphaerales; family Isosphaeraceae; genus Aquisphaera. The sequence goes on from JBEKTN010000094.1 coordinate 15,078, forward strand.
CGAGCCCCTGGGAATCCGAGGAGGAGCACGCAAAGCTGCACTCCCCGAGGGTTGGGTGAAACCCACCGAAACACAAATTTATCAAAATTCTTTGGTGGGTTGCACGCACCCTACCGCACCCAGCCGAGCAGCTCGGCGAGCTTCCAGGAGAGGACGATCGCGGTGACGCTGCCGGAGCCGAAGGCGGCGACGAGGACGCAGGCGGCGGCGATCTCACGGGCCATGCGCAGGCGCGGCTGTTCGGGGTCGCCGATGGCACGAGCCAAGGTGTCCACGGCACTGTGGGCAAGCTCGGCGATCAAGACCAGGCAGGCGGCGATCACGAGCAAGCACCAGCCCCACTGGTTGACTCCCAGGAGCGCCGCGGTGATGGCGATGAGCGTCCCGCGGTAGCCGTGCGCGAAGAAGCTGGAATCGCCTCGAATCGCGTGCTTCAGGCCGCGGATTCCCGCGAGCATCTTGCTGCGCATGTTGCGTCGATCGGCCCGAGCGGTCAGCTCGGGAGCCGCATCGAACTGGTGCTGAAGGCGGTTCTCGTCGAATCCCGGAACGGGGATCAAGCCGCGGGGCTGCCCCGCCGCGACCGCGGCCTCGCCTTCCCGCGAACTGTTCTCTGTGCTCGAATCGATCATGGTCCTGGCGCTTCTGTCCTGGTTCATGAGTCACGGTCAGACTCGATCTCACTCAGTGGGAGCATACCGTGAATCGAACTGGTTCATCCCCGTGGCGCCTCCCAGCCGGAGGTTCGGCGACAGCCGCGGTGAGATTTGCACCGCGAACTGGGTGGCCGACCGCTGAGGATCGTACGACATACCTATCGACGTCAAGTAGTCGGCGCCGATGCGCGTGAACGAGAGCATCGATCCCAGGGGGATTTTATTGCCGAAGTCGTACGACGTCGAGAACGTGCCGAACCATTTCGGGCTGAGCCAGTACGACGTCGACACGTTCAGGGCCGACGTGTTGATCGTCCCGGTGTTGATCACGGTGTAACCAATGAACACGTTGCCCCGCGGCGGACGGCTCAGCGAGACCCCGGTGGTGATCACGTTGAGACCCTTGGGGTTGTAGCCGGCCACGTTGTAGTTGCTCAGGGGCTGGCTTCCGGTCAGGTTCCAGAAATCGAACCAGCCATAGGAGATGATGCTCGTCCGGTCACCCACGAACCACTGGTAGTTATACATCGTTTGACCCCACGGCTTGCCGAAGTTGTCGCGCTGGGCGTCCGGGAAGTACGTGCCGTGGAGGTCCAGGGTCATCCAGTCGATGATTCGCCGCTTGCCTTCGGGACCGCGCTTGGTTTGCAGCCGCTGGTGAATCCCGAGCTGGAGCATGGTGATCGTGGACTGGATGTCGGTCGTGCCGGTGATCGGTGAAAGCGCCCGGCGGAGGATCAGCGCCCGGGGGTCGTAAGGACCGGGCAAGATGCCCCCGGTCCAGTTCGTGATCGCGAAGTAGCGGCGGACGAACTCGTATTCGTTGTCGTCAAGGTCGTCCTGGACGGCAATCGAGTTGAGCTGCTGGTTCGCGAACGCCGCGCGGAAGTCGGTGAAGAAGCTGATCTTGTTGTTCAGGCCGTGGATGTTGAGGATCTCGTTCTCGACGTTGGGATAGAGCTTGTATGCCGTCATCTCGGTGTGCACGCCGGCCGCGCCCCAGAAGCGGGCCATTGGCCCGGTGCTCTGCTGGCCGAACGGGCCGCCGCCGAGCTGGTTGCTCCAGCCGACGATCTGGCCTTGCAAGTACGGCATGACCCGCACGACATCGTAGATGTTCAGCGGCATGTCGATCTCGTGGTTCGTGTAAGCCCGCAGCGATGACCACGGGCCGCTGGTGTTCGAGATCGGGTCGTAAGGCATGAACGCGAAAAGGTTCGGGTTGTTGACCATCACGTCGGTGTGCACGTTGGCGTAGTCGACGCCCGAGTGCTGGTAATAGTTGAACAGGTTGCTGAAGAGCGAATCGCCAAGGCGGTAATAATCGAGCCGGGGAAGCCACTGGGTGTCGGTGTTGAAGGTCTGAAGATTGGCCTCGGCCCAGATGTCCCACGACCAGTTGTTCTTCTGATACTGCATGTAACCAAGGGTCTCCTGGTCCATTCCCGTCTCGTTGAGCCGCTTGTAATACTCTTCCAGGAACTGGCGGTCGGAGACGTAAGCGATCTCGAGCTGAAACCGCAGGTCCTCGAAGTGGTGCTCGTCGTCGTCGGGCAGGAACCGCTGCATTTGGCGAATGTTGAACCGGCCGCGGATATCCTGGAACGGTGGCACGTCCGATCGCTGGTAACCTCTCTTGCCCGCGCCCGCGGGCCCCTGGGTGACGACGGCCGGGCCCGAGCCGAGCACGTCGATACCAGAATCCTTGAGACCCCAGATGTCGAAGTAGCCGAAGTAGTCGTAGGTGATGCTCTGGCCGGCGTTCCGATCCTTGTGGTAAGGGTCGGTCAGGTCGCGGAACAGGTCGCGGCCGAACCAGCCAATCTCGCTGCCCAGCGCCGGGAAGTCCTTGGTCCGCGCACTCAGGTAGTCGAGGTCGAGGTTCCAGATGTCGACGTTGTAGGGCCGCTTCACACCGATCACCTTGAAGCCGTTCCAGGCCGTGAGGAGCTCCTCCCCAAAGTACGAAATACTACCAAAAGAGATCATCCGGAGCGGGGACTCGAGGTCGTCGGTTTCGCCCGTCAACCGCGGCCAGTAGAAGACGGGAATTGGCCCCATGTAAAAGAAGTTCTGTCGCGCGTCGTACCGCCAGATCAAATCCATGGGCGGGTTGGGATCGTTGGGATCGCCGACCTGTTTACCCGTGTTGGGATCGGTCAGCGGCCTGGACTGGCGGATCAGGTCCACCGTGCGGTTGTTGATCTTGTAGGCCGGGTCCGGGAACCGGCTGCCGGTCATGAGGGTTCGCTCGGTGCGAATCTCGGGCTCTGGATCCATGATCAAGGTGCCGTCAGGGCGTTTCAGCAGCTTGTGGAACTGGTCGATCCGCGGCGACTTCATCTTCATCGGCGAGATGAAGCCCGGCGCGAAGAGGTCAACCTCGCCGTTGAGAGCCACGAACCGGTCCCTCAAGAAATCGTAATAGGCCCGCGGCGCGCGATAGGTGCGCTGGTCGGCCTTGCCGGCGGACTTGTTCTCGTCCTGGCGAAAGATCACGTTGCCTTCGAGGTAAACCTCCATCGGCTGGTTGGCGTTCTCGATCAGCTCGCCGTTGGGACCGTAGACCTCCGCGCCCTTCTTGGGATCGGGGTGGCGCCACACGACGGCGCTCTCGGCCTCGATGTCCACGACGCCGAACTGCGGGGTCTTGGTGACCATGTTGATTCCGCCCCGATAGATCACGACGCGTGTTCCGTCGGGCTGCTCGGGAAGAAATATGACGTCGGGCTTGCGGCCGCTGCGCGGAAAGATGTTGGTGACGCGGCGCGACCCCGGCAAGATGGGGGCCGTGGGGGCCGAAGGGGGAGTGGCGGTTTTTGGTTTTCGCCCCCGCCCTGGCTCGGCACGTCGGAGCGGGGCAGCGGGCTGGTCGCCCGTGCCGGGCAACGGCTGGGATCGCGGCACGTCCTCCGGGTTCGCCAGGTTGGGGACTTCGACTTCATTTCGCCCTTCGATCGGTGGTAAGTCGACACTGGGAAGCTCGGTTCCGTCGGCGGGCGGCGAGGCGGTTGGCGGCACCTCAGCCGGCGCGTCAGGCCGCGCCGGGCCTGTTCCCGGAACCTGGGTGACCACAGGGTCCTTGCGCTCGAACTGGGCCAACTGGAGCTCAGGATCTTTCCTCGGCGACATTGGCGGCGGCACTGGCTCCAGGGGCGGCAGATCCGGCGGCGGCAGGACGGTAGCCGTTTCGGCCGTTGCGGAGGAAGGGACTGAATCCGCGACGGCTACCGTCTCGACCTGAGAAGCAGATCGGGGTGTGGCAGATGCCAGGATCTGCGCCTCCGGTGCAGCCGCCGGTTCCGGCTGTGTAGTTGCCGGCTCCGGCTGCGCAATCGCCGGTTCCGATCGTGCAGCCGCCGGTTCCGATCGTGCAGCCGCCGGTTCCGATCGTGCAGCCGCCAGTTCCGGCCGTGCAGTTGCCGGTTCCGGCAACACGAATCCCGACCTGCGCAAGATCAAGAGGTCGCGCGGAGGCTCTTTCCATTGCGTGAAGCCGTTGTCCTTGTAGGCGCGAAGCTGCACTTGCTTACGGGTCCGCAGCACGGTGCGTGCCTGAGGTCGTGGCGGTCCCCCCTGTCCCGAGATCCGGACTTCGCCTTCCGCGTAGATTTCGGCCTGGTAGCCTTTGCCGTTCTCCATCGGAACCTCGAGGATCCGGACGACGGCCGCGCGGGCGCGAAGGCCATCGCCGGCCTGGAGCACGGCAGCCTCGCCCGAGAGAATGGCCCACCGCTCTCCGGCCGTATCCCAGACCTGGACGCGCCGCGCGGCCAGCTCGATCGGATCGGCGGCCGCCTGCGCGTCCGGGGCCGCCTGGTCCTGGGCCCGAGTCGCGGTAGGGATCGCGAGCGCGAAGATGAGGCCTGACCACAAGCATAACCGCGTGTGGAGTCTGGGTTGGTCGTGCTCTCGCACGGTTCCTCCCAACGTACGACCCGGCGTTTCGCTGCGGACAGCCCTCCCTGGCCGAACCGCGATTGAGCGTCGCTCGAACACTGGACCTACCAGCCACGCGGCCTTGCCGACGCGGCAGGACCAACACCGGCACCAGGCTGTTTTCCCGCCCAACTCCGAGAGAAATGGGCTGAAGCGGAGCGCGGGACTTTGTCCACCGAGATGCGAGCGACAGGACAATCGCCCGGGAGCTTATCCGCTTCCCCCCGCGCGGTCAAGAGCGAGAACTTGGTTTCCCATGCGGCAGGCCCCCACGCTGGAAACGCCGCAAAACGGTCGGCTGATCGGGGAAAAGTGCCAAGGGCCGGAACGACGCCAGGGCGGCGAGGGTTCGTTGAGTCCGAACCACCGAACCGGGCGCTGCTGTGTGCGACGTAGGTTAATTGTAAAATTCTGTAAATGACGCGCAGAGAATCTATAATTATTGTGCTCACCGTTGGCTGATTTGCGTTCATACTGTGAGTACCGGCACGGTGGCGTTGACGCTCGTCAAAGAGAAGCATCCGGGAATCGCACCATGCAACGACGACCTCGTAAGAACTTCCGCGCGTGGTGCGAGCAGCTCGAGGACCGCAATTTGCTTTCGGTGCTGAGTCCTGCCCAGGTGAGACAGGCCTATGGAATGAATGCCATCGAGTTCAGTGCCAGCGGGCAAACGATCCAGGGCACCGGAGCCTGGCAGACGATCGCGATCGTCGGCGCTTACCACAATCCGTTTGTCACCAACGAGTTATACGCCTTCGATGGCACGTACGGGCTGTCCAATCCGGCATTGGCGCAGGTGGACCTGGCCGGAGCGCAGACAAACCTTGGCTGGGCCCAGGAAGAGGCGATGGATGTCGAATGGAGCCACGTGATGGCGCCGGGGGCCTCGATCATCGTCGTCGAGGCAGCCTCGGACAATACGAGCGACCTCATGAACGCGGTGAACCTCGCCCGCACGTTGCCCGGCGTTGCGGTCGTGTCGATGAGCTGGGGAGGCGGCGAGTTCCGAGGCCAGACCAGTTATGACCCGTTCTTCACGACCCCGGCCGGGCACAACGGGGTGACCTTCGTGGCGGCCAGCGGAGATAACGGAGCAAAATATGGCGCCGAGTGGCCGGCTTCGTCGCCGAACGTCGTGGGCGTCGGCGGTACCTCACTCTGGGTCGACGCCGCGGGCAACACCCTGCTCGAAACAGCCTGGTCGGGCAGCGGGGGCGGATACAGCGTGCTCGAGCGCGAGCCCACCTACCAGAAAGGAGTTCAGCGCAAGAGCCGCCGGTCGACCCCGGACGTCGCGATGGTTGCCGACCCCAACACGGGAGTTCCTGTCCTGGTGGCCGACCCATCGACCGGCCAGGGCTCCTGGGGGATCTACGGCGGCACCAGTCTCTCGACCCAGTTGTTCGGCGGCCTGATCGCCGTCGCTGACCAGGGCCGAGCCCTTGCCGGCCTGGGAACCCTGGACGGCGCCACCCAGACCCTCCCCCTGCTCTACTCGGTCTCTGCGGCCGACTTTCGCGCTGTGACCGTCGGCTCGAACGGCCACCGCGCAACTGCTGGCTATGACCTGGTCACGGGACTGGGAACTCCCCGGGGCGCCGCGCTGGTAAGCGACCTGAGCAACCCCAACATTCAGGCCACCATTCGAACCCTGCCGTCCGCAACCAGGGCCCGAACGTCGGCCAGGGCCAGGGCCCGGCCAAAAATCAAGGATCCGGCAATGCACGTGGCAATCGACCGCGTCAGCTTGACCATGCCCGCCAGTTCACCGCTCGCCGACCCGGCACGGCCTGGATCCGCGGTGGAATCCAGGTTCCTCCATGCTCTCTCACGGCAACCCCGTTAGAGGTTGGTCGTCAATGTGTCTTCCCTTCTTGACTCCGCGCAATGGAGGCGCACCATGCTTGTCCTGTCACGCAAGGATACTGAACGCATATTCATAGGCGATGCGATCGTCGTGACGGTCGTCAAGATTCAGGGTGGCGTTGTCCGGCTCGGCATCGAAGCTCCCCCGGGCATATCGATCGCTCGCGAAGAATTGTTGCGCAGCCGCAACGACGCACGCGGCGGAGGCTCGGCCTGACGCGGCCCGGCACGCCTTTCCGTGGCGCGATTTTCACGTCGTCGTAGCCCGCGTTGGCGGCTCAATCCGAATCTTCCAGCGGCACGTTCCAGTAGGCGTCGCTGAGGAACCGCGACCACGAGGCGATGCGGATGGACGAGGCGTCGTACAGAGGCTTCCAGGCTGGACGGAGCGGAATTCTGCGCAGCTTCATGCTGGCCTGCTCCGGCGTTCGGTTGGCTTTCCGCGCATTGCAGGCAACACAGGCCAGGGCGCAGTTCTCCCAGGTGGTCTGACCTCCCTGGGAGCGAGGGGTGACGTGGTCGATGGTCAATTCCGTCGTGCCCGGCCGGCCGCCGCAATACTGGCAGGTGGAATGGTCGCGCTTGAAAAGGTTGCGACGGCTGAACGTGACCGCATTGTAGCGCGGCCGATCGTGCCGGGTCAGGGTCAGAACCTCGGGGACGCGCAAGCGGAACCTGACCGTGCGGATGAACAGCTCTCCATCCTGTGGCGTCAGCTTTGCCCAGTCGGCCCACGAGTAGAGCTGGAAATTGTCGGGATCGACCACGTGGGCGGCGTGGTTCCAGAGCAATACCAGCGATCGCGCCACCGTGGCCACATGAACGGGCTGCCAGTGGCGGTTCAGCACCAGGGTCGGTCGTTGCAGAACGCTCACAGCCATGATGTACGAACTCCCCGCCCCATCCGGTGTCTCCCTGGCGTGGGAGCTTCGGCTGGTAAGTCGGCAAAGACTCCGCTTGTGCCATCATAACCAACAGACACCAGGAGCCGGCAACCGGGTTCCCGGGAAATTCGGCACAAATAAGCGGAAGCTGATCAAGTGGAAGCGTCCCGGTGGCCGTGCTCGTCGCTATTGGCTACTGATGTTCAGGACTACTCGTTGGTTCGCTTCCTGATACTGATCCGATAGGATGGAGTCGGCCGCCCCGTCATGCCGGCGTCCGGCAGGGCAAGCACCGCAGCGGCCCCGTCACGGCGGTACTCGAACGGCTTGCCCGTGGCAGGATCCTCGGCTACGGGCACTTCGGTGATCTGATTCAATTCCTCGGGCAGCATGCCGTCATGGGACGCCGCGTACAACCGGATTGCCTCCACGACCCGTAATGCTGCGACCCGCCGGTCGAGCCTCAATTCGGCCTCCAGGCAACTGATCGTGGGCTCAAGCTCGGCGAGGACCGTCAACGGCCCGGCTTTCACGGACTTGAGCCGCTGCTTGGTCTCTTTGATCCGGGACCGCGCGTCCCGCCACGGGAGGTAACCCAGCTTGAATTGATCGTCCCGCATGTCCTGGTACTGGCCGACGAGGGCCCGGGCGACCACTTCGTCTTCCGACATCGCCTTCACCCGCTGAGCGTCCATGTGGTGGATCGTCTTCAGGTACTCTTGCGACGGAGCTAGTTCCACAACACGGAAACGGGGTTTCAAGAAGTCGGGAATTCGCGTATACCTCCCAAACCCTCGATTGTGAGGCCAAGGAGGTGACGAATGCCAGGGACAGCGGCAAAGGTCAGGGT
>JBEKTN010000095.1:0-23275 GCA_049516015.1 Isosphaeraceae bacterium
TTGGTAATCATCACGGCTTCCTGCCAAAAGCTGAAAAATCCTTTTCTGGACCGCCCAGATTACCAACCAAACCGCGCGCCAAAAAGGCCAAATGCGACAGTTAATAAATTTCGTTTCCTTAACCCGACTTTCTGTTCCCATGATTGTCGGACCCCCTTACCGGCACGAGCGGAAATCACACGCGAACGCCCCTCAATCGGCTCGCGGTCTGGGGCGGATCAGGCCGGGGCCGTAGAACCGCTCGCGCTTGGTTTCTTCCTCGAAGAGCCGCTGGTGCGCCTTGAGCAGGTCGCCGACGGTCACGATGCCGATGAGCTGATTCGGGTGGTCGGGGCTGACCACGGGGAGCTGTTTCACGCCCACCTGGGCCATCCGCTCCGCCGCGATCCGGCACGACTCCGAGGGGTAAGCGGTGATCGGCTGGCGGCTGATGAGGTCGTAGGCGATGATCGCCCCCCTGCCCAGCACGCCCGCGTCCTTCGACCCGTCGATCAGGCCGGTGATCCAGTGCTCCAGCAGGTCCGAGCGGGTGATCACGCCCAGCAGGTTCCCGAGCTTGTCCACGACGGGGTAGCCGGAATGCTTCGATCGGCCGCCGCCGAAGAAGTACTGGCTGAGGAGGTCGCGGACGGGGAGCGCGGCCGGCACGGCCACCACCTCGGTCGTCATCACCGCGCCGACGCTCAGCCGCTCCAGGGGATCGACCGCGTACTCCTGAGTGATGGGATACCCGCGCCGGGCGACCTTCTCGGTCAGGATCGAGTGCTTCAGCATCAGGACGTTGAGGCCGTACGAGACCACCGAGGCGATCAACATGGCCGGCAGGGCGTTGAGGTCGTGGGTCAGCTCCAGGGCGAAGATCGCGCTGGTCAAGGGCAGGCGCATCGTCCCCGCGAGCGCGGCGGCCATGCTCACCAGGGGCCACAAGGCGCGATCGCCCCCCGGCAAGGCGCTCGCCTCCAGCGCCCCCAGGGCGCATCCCATCATCAAGAGCGGTGCCACCACCCCCCCCGACGTCCCCGAGCCCAGCGCGATCGACCAGATCAGCCCCTTGACGACGATCAGCCCGAGCAGCGCCCGCGCGACGTAATCGCCCCGCAGCAGGTCCGCGATCAGGCCGTACCCCACCCCCAGCGCCTTGGGCTCGACCAGCCCCCCGAGGCCGACGACCAGCCCGCCCAGCAGCGGCCACCACATCCAGTGGAGCGGCAGGCGGTGGAAGGCATCCTCGGCGCCGTAGACGGCCAGCGTCAGCGCCATGGCGAGCAGACCTGCCAGTAGGCCGACCGGCACCGCCTCCAGCAGGTCGGTCGTGGGCAGAAGGCCATGGGGCGTGACCGGGAACATCGCCCCCGAGCCGAGCAGGTACGGCCGCAGAAGCGCCGCCACCGCGGCGGCCAGGGCCACCGGGATGAGGCTGCGGGGCTTCCACTCGAAGAGCAGGATCTCGACGGCCAGGAGCACCGCGGCCATCGGCGTGTTGAAGACCGCCGACATCCCGCCCGACGCCCCCGCCACCAGCAGCGTTTTCCGCTCAGCGGCGGTCAGATGGAAGGCCTGAGCGATGATCGATCCGATCGAGCCCCCCGTCACGATGATCGGTCCCTCGGCCCCGAATGGCCCGCCCGAGCCGATCGCGATCGCCGACGAGACCGGCTTGAGGATCGCGACCAATGGGCTCATCCGGCTCCGGCCGATCAGGATCGCCTCCATCGCCTCGGGGATGCCGTGCCCCCGGATCCGCTCCGACCCGTAACGGGCCATCAGCCCGACGATCAGCCCGCCCAGCATCGGCACCAGCACCGAGGCCCAGCCCAGCGCGTGGTCCGCCGGCGAGCGTGGTTGGAGCGAGAGGTGCTGAAAATAGAACAAATTCGTGAACAGGTCGATCAGCCGCAAGAGCACCAGCGCCGCGAGTGCACAGCACGCGCCGATGGCCATCGCGATCGCGTAGATCCCGACCAGTCGGACCTCCGCGGTGAAATGTCCCTGTTCTTTCATGATGGGCGGTCCCCGGGCCCTCTTCGGGATGCACGACGCCTTATCTTAACACCTCGGGCTAGCAGCCCCAAGTCTGCGAAAACCTACGGTAGCGTGTTGGGCGTAATGTGGAGGGTCCGGCCCACCTGAGCAGAGAGGCCCGTTTCACCCCCTCGATAGCACCTGGACGCGGTATTTGGGGCAATATTGACCCCCGGGATCGAATCCCGTTTCATTGCGCAAAATACGCTGGCTCGTCGGCGAACATGGCGCCCAATTCGGCATGGACGCCAAAAATTTGCGCAGGCTCATCCTGCGTTCCAGGGGGTTGGTCGGCAGACGATGGCCCTAAACGGCTGTACAGAAGACAGTTGCGGCGAGATGCGTGCTGCTCCCGCCTCCTCGCGTAAGCACTTTCCGTGAGAGGAGTTGCGGCGAATTCCCAGTTGTAACCCCCCGAAACGCAGGATGAGCCTTTAGGATAATCTCTTATGGCTGGATAACGGGAAGACTGGCAACCCAATCGAACCCGATTTCTTGCCGCAAGCGTCTCGCTTCAGGACCCGATGGCGCTCTGAGAGTGGTGATCAGGGAAGAGGGAGAGAGAAATGCCAACGGTGCCGGACGCCGGGCGATCAGGGAGGGACAAAGATGCTGATCGAAGCCAATTCCCGCAAATGTAAGTGCTTGCATGGTAAAGAGTTAAAGCTGATTATTGGCGAAACGAGCAGAGCGAACGGACCCAATTCCTAGACCTTGGGGGAGGGGCCGACGATCCAACAAGCCTGAAGCACAAGCGAAGGAGAAACTTCAGGGTCGCGCCGAGCCTTCGGGGGCATGAGGACCTTCGCTGGCGCTTCGGGCTCGTTGCAAACCGTCTCGGCAGCGGTTTCTTCATTTCCGACGGGGCGATGATTCTGGCGCTGGTGAATCAGAACGGAATATCGTCCACGGCCTCTTCGGAGTTCGGCGGAGGCTGGCGGCGGGGCTTGGGAGCCCTTGAGTTGCGATTGCGGGATCGCTTCCGGGAGTGAGTCGGATCCGCTTTCGGGGCCGCTAGCTGATGCCGCCTCATGGCTTCCTCCTCGAGAGTCTCCGCCGACTGCTCGAGATGGCCCATGATCAAGCCGAGAAAATGTAATCGTGCGCCCTGCGATTCGAGGAACTCGTGGAGCTGGAAACCCCCTTCGAGGAGGCTCTCCTGTTGATCAAGGACCTCCTCCGCCAGACCTTCGACCAGCAGATCGTGGCCTCGCTGCAGGACGTCCATCGCGGCACGGTACTTGTTAAAGGGCAGGTCACGCATCGCGGTTGCAAGCTCCCATGTTGGCCCTCGCCCGATCGCGCGAGGACGAGGCAATGTCAAGATGCACGGTCGAGATTCTCCAACGCCCGGCCAGCCAGACGGCCATGCGGGTTTCCAGCCAGCGCCGATCACCCTGCCAGGGCACCCGGCTGATGTAGCCCAGGTGTCCTCCTTGCCGCACCAGCTCAAGGCTCAGATTGGCAGGAAAGCGAGCGCTATGGAAGGGCGCGGCGGGGACGAACGGATCGTCGGCGGCATGGACCACCAGCCCCGGAAGTTCGATCCGCGGGATCAGGGGCAGGGCACTGCTGCGGGCGTAATAGTCCAGGGCCGAGGCGAAGCCGTTGCGGGGCGCGGTGTAGCGGTCGTCGAATTCGTAAACCGAGCGGACCTGTCGCAAGCCCGGCGGGCCCAGCTCGGGGAAGACGCGATGGAGCCGCGTCACCTCGGCGCGGAGCCAGTGGACGAAGTTCCAGTTGTAGAGCCGGTTTTCCGGCCGCCTCATCGCTGCCGCGCAGGCCGAGAGATCGATCGGCGGATTGGCGGCGAGAACGCAATCGAGCCCATTCACGGGTCGGTCGGCAGCCTCCGCGGCCAGCTTGAGTGCAAGACTGGCGCCCAGTGAAAACCCGGCGAGGGCGATGGGCGATCCGGGAGCTCGATGCGCCACCCAGTCGATCACCGAGCGCAGGTCCTCGCTGCGGCCAGCGTGATAGAGACCCCGGGCCAGTCCAAACCCGGCGCCCGCCCCTCGGAGGTTCATCCGGACCACGCGGACGCCCAGTCGCACCAGCCGCCGGGCGAAGCGGACGATGTACGGCGAGCAGGCACAACCCGCAAGGCCGTGAACGAGGACGGCCGCGGGGTCTGCCAGACTCCATCCCCTGGGCACCGACTCCAGCACGCAGAGCCGGTCGCTATCCTCGAGCTTGACCTCGTGGGCCGTGGCCTCCAGCCGTGAGCCTCCATTGACCAGGTATCTTCCGGCGACCGTCTGGGCGTGGCTGCCCCTCAGCCAGGCGGGAGGCTCGAAGGGCGGTACGCACCCCTCGATGCGATCCTGAGAAGCGGATGTCCTGGAAACGGCCCTTGCCATGGATGCGTGGTCTCTGGGGAAGCGCGGAGAAGGCAAGCGAGGAATCGATTGTATCAATTGACTGGTGCGTTTGAGAATCGGCAGGACATGCGGATTGGAGAGCCAGACATGATCGAGCTGAATTCGGCCGCGAATTGGGCTTGAGCGGCCTGATGGAATTCGCGGATTCTCTGAGCGGAGCGATCCGGGATACCCAATTTTGTCAATGAAACCGCGCGGCGGTATCCCGGCCTCGAGTCGTGGTCAAGGCCGCATCCTGCCGATAATGGAGTGGCGCAATTATTGCTAGCTCGAATCCGGGTCTCGCAAAGGCACGCTTAGCGACAAGGGAGACTTGTTCCATCGAGCCATGACGTGTTGCTTGGGGTGGTTTACCACTTCTCTCGGTTTTTGCTGTCGCACCCGGGTTGGTGAAGCTACGATACTTGGCTATTCCTCATCAACGACCCTCGTTGCCAAGATCCCGCAAATCAAGGGATAAGAATACAATGGCCGATATCGTGCTGATCAACCCGAGATTCGAGGTCTCCTACTGGGGCATGGAGCACTGCCTCCCCTTCCTGGGCAAGCGAGCCAACCTCCCGGTGGCCTGCCTGCCGCTCCTAGCAGCCCTGACGCCCGAGGGTCACACCGTCACTCTGATGGACGAGAACGTCGAGGCAATCAATTACGAACGGTGCTCCCGGGCCGACATCGTCGGCGTGACCGGCATGAGCGTCCAGCGGTTCCGGATGAAGGAGATCCTGGCCGAGCTGAAGCGCCGAGGGGTCTTCACGGTCGTCGGCGGGCCGCTAGTCACCGTCCAGGAAGACTACTTCGAGGGGATGGCCGACGTGATCTTCGTCGGCGAGGCCGAGGAGACCTGGCCCCGATTCCTGGGCGAGTGGAAGCACAAGCTCCACCAGTACCGGTACGAGCAGGCCGAGAAGTCGGACATGACCAAGGTGCCGACCCCCCGGTTCGACCTCCTGAAGACCCGGCACTACGCCTTCGGGAGCCTCCAGTTCTCGCGCGGATGCCCGTTCCAGTGCGAGTTCTGCGATATCATCGTCACCTTCGGCCGTCGGCCCCGCTTGAAGACTTCGGAGCAGGTCCTCAAGGAGCTGGATGCGCTCTGGGCGGAGAAGATGCGGATCGTCTTCATCGTCGACGACAACCTGATCGGCAACAAGAAGGCGATCAAGCACGTCCTCCGCGAGGTGACGGCCTGGCAGGTCGAGCGCGGGTACCCGATCACCTTTTTCACCGAGGCTTCGATCGACCTAGCCGACGATGCCGAGCTGATGCAGCTCATGCTCGACGCCAACATCATCGCGACCTTCGTTGGGATCGAGAGCCCCAACGAGGCATCCCTCCGCGAGACCAAGAAGTTCCAGAACGTCCGGTCGGGCGGGAGCTTGTTGGAGAAGGTCCACCGGATCCAGGACGCCGGGATCGAGGTCTGGTGCGGGATGATCATGGGGTTCGACAACGACGACGAGACGATCTTCGACGCCCAGATCGAGTTCGTCCGCAAGGCCCGGATCGCGCACTCGATGTCGGGGATGCTTTACGCGATCGCCAAGACGCCCCTGCACGCCCGGCTCGCGGCCGAGGGGCGGCTCGACCCCTCCGACCAGCCCGAGTTTGGCACCAACGTCATCCCGCTGAAGGTCAGCCGTGAGGAGCTCCGCGACGGCTACGTCAAGGTGATGAACGAGCTCTATACGCCCGAGGCCTACTTCGGCCGACTCGAAGACCTCTGGATCAAGGGGAACTTCGACATCGGGACGAGTCGCGCCAAGTACTGGAAGAAGCACCCCTTCCAGCGGCTCAAGATGGAGTCGATCTGGCTGGTTCAGGCGATCGGGCTCTTCATCCGATTCATGACCATGATCCCCGAGAAGCACCTCCGCGAGGAGTATCGGCGGAGAACCTGGCGCTACCTGAAGCACCGCCGGAACCCGGGGATGCTCTTCACCTACATGCTCAAGATCGCCCAGCACTACCACGCCCACACGATGGCCACCCAGATGAAGTCGGGGGCGACGCAGGTCTTCAACTCATACTGAGAGGCGTCAGATCGACTTCATCCAGAGCAGCCGGATCGCTTTCTCGATGAGCGGAATGCTCAGTGCGATCCCCAAGACTCCCCTGTACGATCGGCTCGCAAGCGAGGGACGACTCGACCTGGCCGACCGGCCCGAGTTTGGCACCAACGTGATCCCGCTGCAGATCGGACGCGAGGAACTGCTCGAAGGCTACCTGCGGGTGCTCAAGGAACTCTACGATCCCGAGGCCTTCTTCGCCCGAACTGATGCGCTCTTTCTGGATCCCTCCTTCGAGATCGGAATTACCAGCAAACGCCGCTGGTGGCGGATCTCGCCGCGCTGGCTGCGGTCAGAAATCCGATCCGCGATCGAGGGCCTTGGCCTCTTTGCCCGCCTGGTCAGCCAGGTCCCTGATCGCGCGCTGCGGAAGCAGTACCGGAAGCGGCTCTGGGGGTTCCTCAAGGTCCACCGCAGGCCCGGACTTCTCCTTTACTATGTGGTCCATCTCGTCATGCACTATCACGTATCCAAGCTGGCCAACGATATGTCCACACGCGAATCACAACTTGTCAACTCGTTCTGACAAGAGCTGAAAAGACTCGACTGTGAGCACCTGTCGCAAAACCGGCGCAGCGTACCAGAAGCGAGGAATCGGCCCGGCCCGCGGCCTCCCAATTCTCTCGATCGAGCGCGCAAGGCCGTACCGTGCCCGATCGTGTGAAGATTGAAAAAACACCGGCGCTTTTCCAGTTTTTTCTTTTCTGGTGGCGTTTCCGCCCCCAGCACGGTACACTTGTTTCCCTGCCGTATCCGCCCGCCAGGCCTTTCACCGCGAGAGCACTCACTGCCTGATCTCTTGCTCCGGAAATCCATACCTGAAGCGATAGGCGGCGAAATCGTTGTCCTATGCATCTAGTCAAGGAATTGGCACGAAAACCAACTGGGTTCCGTACACGCTCGGATTTCACTCCGGAATGCTAGCCTCGCCAAACTTAAAGCACCCGAAGCTGAGCACGTTTATTTTGGCACGCACCGGGAGTTTACATCCGACCTGAGCCGACATCACGGGACTCTCCCCCTTACAGACACTCCTTCGATTTGAGAAAAGGTTGATCATGACGACGACCATGACCGCTCGACCGGCCTCCTCCTTGCATGTGGCGTGGCCCTCGGTAATCTGGATGGGAGCCATACATGTCGGGGCCTTGCTTGTGTTCCTACCCGCCTACTTTTCTTGGTCAGGCGTGGTCCTATGCTTGCTCTTGCACTGGCTGACCGGCGGCATTGGCATTTGCATGACGTATCACCGCCTCTTGACGCACCGCAGCTTCACCTTATGGCCGAGGTGGTTGGAGTATCCCCTGACCGTGCTGGGCACAATGGCTTCGGAGGGTGGCGAGATCGGCTGGGTCGCCGACCACCGCCGGCACCATGCTTACTCGGACGACGAGAACGATACTCACACCCCCGCTCAGGGCTTTTTCTGGGCGCACATGGTCTGGTGGATGCTGGTTGATGACTCGTCGAAGCACACGGCCGAGTACTACCAGAAGTGGGCGCCCGATCTCTACAAGGACCCGGTTCACCGCTGGATCGACAGCTATCACATCATCTTCCCGATCGCGCTCATGGGCTTGCTCTACTACCTGGGTGGGATGAGCTGGTTGGTGTGGGGCGGTTTCTTCCGCACCATCTTCGTGCTGCACACCACTTGGCTGGTGAATTCCGCCAGTCACATCTGGGGTTACCGTTCGCACCCCACCCGTGACAAGTCCAAGAACCTCTGGTGGGTCGCCCTCTTGACTTACGGCGAGGGCTGGCACAACAACCACCACGCCTTCCAGACCTCCGCCCGTCATGGCCTGGACTGGTGGGAGGTTGACCCCACCTACCTGACCATCAAGCTGTTGTCGCTGGTCGGTCTCGCGGGGAACATCAAGCTGCCGAGAATCTCCAGGACGACCGGTACTGTCCTGGCCGGCTCACCGGCCAGCGTCGAGGGTCAGGAAGAACTCGTCGATGATCCGACACAGTTCATTCCTGGCGGAGTCTGAGGCTTGAGCCGCTGGCAATGAGGCATTGGAATCATCATGGTCGCCGGGTTCGCATCGAGTCCAACCTGGCGATTTTGATTGGTCTGCTTCACTCATGCATCCCGTGCTGGTGCAGGGCCGCTGCTGATCGGGTCTCCCGCTGGCTCTTGTCTTCGCGGATGCGAACGACGAAGATAAACCTCCAGCTCAGGATGCGGCCCTAGCTCAACGGCAGAGCAGGGGACTCATCAGGATCAAAGGTGGCACTGAAGGGCAACCTTCAGATGCGAACCGGGTGAATTGCGGGAAACCTAAACTCTCGGCTGCTGATCGTGATCGTGCGGATGGATTGCCGTGGTAGACTTCCGGACGAGGGCGATGCAGCGGTTGCGGGGCAAGGCAATCCGCAGCCAAGCCTGGCCGGGCAATGGTGGGTTCCTCCCGGCTTCATCGCCGGGAGCGGATTGAAACGATTGAAACTATGGTGGCCAGGAAGGTTCAGAGACTAGCGGGGTGAGCCCCAACGATAATCCCCGCCGACGAGCGCCCGGCCTCCGCGTTCGTGTCCCAGCTCGGTAGGAGTCGATAGCGGCTTCGAGCCGGGCCAGGACCCGACCCGCGGAGGATGAGATAGTCCAAGCCTCGTGGAAACGCGAGGGCCCTTGAATCCCTTGGTTGCAGGTTCGAATCCTGCGGGCCGCACTTGCCGTAGACGCCGACTGAGATTTCAAACGGGGAAGAGGTGGGACAGCCGACTGGCGGGAAGGCCCATGGTTGATCTCGACCCGATTCCCTTTGCCGACGAAGAAACGGGTACAGAGGTTGGCAGGACCCTTGCTGCGTCCGTCGGGCGACCGGGGCCGACGCCGACGCCGACGCGGATGCGATCGGCCGGCAGACCGCGATGGCCTCTGCTGGCGATCCTCTCGCTCATAGTTCTGGGAATTGCCCACGGGTTGGCGATCTGGAGGGGAATGGGAGGGCTCGAGGGGCTGACCAATGGTTGGCCGCTCTGGCGCGACGATCATCCCCTGTATTATCATAGTGCTCTTGTCACGCGAGCATTTCTACATCAATCGGGCACGACCGCCGGCTACGATCCCGCGTTCATGGCGGGGTATGCCAAGAGCGTGGTCTTTCCCGCATCATCGACGCTTCCCGAACTGGTCGTGTGGGCCTTTGGCGGCGATCGTCCGGAACTGGCTTACAAGCTCTACGTCCTGGTCTCGGCCAGCGCATTGCCATGGCTGGTGGCTTTCGCGGCGGCAGCCTGGCGGCTTCGTGCACGAGGAGCGGCGCTGGCGGTCTTGCTGTTCCTGCTGTACGTCTGGACCGATTTCCCGATCAACTACGCGACTTTTGGCATGCTGCCCTACCTGCTGGCCATCCCTCTGGGACTGCTCGCCACCGGTCTTTTCGGCGGGTACTTGATTCAGGGTGGAATCCTCAGATGGGTGATGGCCACAAGCCTGATGAGCCTCGCCGTGATGGTTCACCTGACCGCCGCGATGGTCGTGGCGCCCGCGGCGGCTCTCGCCTATCTGGCGGCCTTGACCGCGAGGCGCGCCGCGAGCCCTGGGGCCCGTGATCTGGATGCTGGTCGGGCCGCAGGGTCCACCGGAGGGGATCGGGTCATCCCCCGGCGCTTTTCCGCCTCGCGGCATATCGGTGTCTGGCTGGTTCCGCTCTTCGTGCTGGCGAGTAACGCCTTCTGGTGGCTGCCGGGTCTATGGTTGGCATCCACCAAGGGAGCCAGCGACTTTGCGTTTGCCCATTCCTCGGAAGGTGTCTTTCGCCGCTTGCTACAGGTCGTCACGGTGGAGGCCCCGGTTCAGTCCATCCTGCTCGCACTCGGGTTGCCGGGCCTGGTGCTCCTGGTGCGGCAGAGCGGCATCCGCGGTACGGCCCTCGCCGGGTTCTGCGTAAGTGGGCTTTTCTGGGGATACCTGGCCGGTGGTTTCCAGGTCCTTGACTTCTTGCAGCCGGGCCGGCACACCTACGCTTGCTATACGGCTCTCGCGCTTGCGGGTGGAGCGGGGCTGGACGCATTCTTTCTCAGGCTTCGCGGAGGCGGCGAAGGCGCCAGCCGGCTCGATCGCTGGGCGATGGCGGCTGCACTCGTGATCGGTCTGCGGGTGCTGGGTCCTGCACTCTTCGAGTCGCTCCGGGAGCGTCTCTGGGCCGGAGAACCGTTCCTGTCGAGCCGGCCCTCGTCGCGGTTGCTCTGGGTCATCGACCGGGTGAAGGCGCACGTGAAGCAGGGTGAGCGATTGCTCTACGAAGAGGGAGGGAAACGCCTCTCGGGAATTCCGGACCCGTTTCAACGCGGTCGATTCAGTGGACTGCTTCCCGAGCGAACAGGGGTGGAGCTGATCGGAGGTCCCTATCTTCATGCTGCCCTGACAACCAATTTCACTCAGTTTGGCGAAGGCGCGTTGTTCGGGAAGACCGATTGGGATCGCGAGCACTTCGTGAAGTATGCTCGGCTCTACCGGCCCAGCGCGATTCTCTGCTGGAGCCCGCGTGCCCGGGGGTTCTGCCGATCCAACCCCGATCTGATCACGATCCTCGACGATGACGGCGCGGTCCTGATCGGCTCGGTTCACGGCTCCGAGGGCGATACGATCGTGGGGGCGGCCCACGTGACGGCCGAGCCGGGGCGGTTGCATGTGCGCTCCATGTCCCCCGGGGTTGACGGATCGATTGTCTTGCGGTATCACTCCGTCCCGAGTCTGCGGGCCCGACCGCCCATCCCGCTCGATCCGCGATTCGAGGAAGGGGATCCCGTTCCATTCATCGGCTTGCGACCGCCTCCAGGCACCAGTGAGGTGGATCTGGAAATGGTCGCTCCTTTCTGATTCGCATGGTAATCGGGCGGTGAATCGGGCACTCGAGGTGAGATCGCGGCGGCGCACGGATGAATTCACGTCCTGCGTGGCTTTCTCCAGGGAGGGAGTATGCCGTGCTAGAGATCGACTCCGCACCGCGATATCGCGCTCTCGGTCGGTTCTCGCACCATGTCTTCTGGTGTCTCTGGGCCATGATCGTCGTGATCGCGGCGTCTTTCTACTACCCGAAGGCCGCCGACCACCGCAGCGCCTTCGTGCGCTGGAGGCCCCAGGTGATCAAGTTCTGGGAGGGAACTAACATCTATGACAAGATGTTGTTTCCCAATCCTCCGATCTTGCCTATCACCCTCGGCCCGCTCATGGCGCTTCCCCCGGTTGCCGGGGCCATGACCTGGTTTGCCATCAAGGTTGCGCTCACGACCATCGCGCTGACCATTTGTTTGAACATTGTGAAGATCAGGGACGGCCCTTTTCCCCCATTTTTCTGTAGCGCGGTCTTGCTCCTGAGCCTGCGACCGATCCTGGGTGATCTTCATCACGGCAACATCAACCTGTTGATCCTGTTTCTGATCGTGGCAATGTTTCAGGCGTGGCGGCAGGGTCATGATGTACTGGCGGGGTTGTTGCTGGGGTTGGCCATCTCGTACAAGGTGACGCCTGCGCTTTTTGTTCCGTATTTCGTTTACAAACGATCATGGCGGACGGTGGGATCGACGTTCCTGGGCCTGGTGCTCTTTCTGCTCGTCGTGCCCAGCCTGATTGTCGGGCCCCAGTTCAACTTCGATTGCCTGAGTATGTGGTGGCACCGGATGTTGACGCCCTTCCTGGTCGAGGGCAACACCAGTCCCCAGGAGGTCAACCAGTCGATGGTGGGGGTGCTCACCCGCCTGCTCACGGAGATTCCTCCCGGAACGAATCGCTACGATCTCCACCTCGACGTGAACGTCGTGTCCTGGCCGCCGCAGGTGGTCAGCTATCTGGTCAAATGCATCACGCTCGTGCTGGTGGGCCTGCTGGCCTTTTTCTGTCGGACCCGGGCCCAGGATCGCCGCGATCCGCGGTACCTGGGCGAGATCGCCCTGGTTGTCTTGACGATGCTCTTCGTCTCGGAACGGAGCTGGAAACACCATTTCGTCACGCTGCTGCTGCCGTACACATTTCTTGTCTGGGAGCTCTACTTCCCCACGACGAAGCTGCGGTCTCGGCTGGCGATCGGTGGCATGCTCTTGCTGTCGTTCCTGTTCATGGCAACCACCTCCACGGAGCTTGGCGGTCTGTTCGCGGACGGGAGAGGACACGAGATCGCGCAAGGCTACGGCATGTTCCTGTGGGGCGCCGTCGTTCTGTACGTGGCGGTTGCCTGGCGGCTCCGGGCACGTGGGTGCGAGTCAACGGCCGCGTTGATGCCGTCGGGGCCCGAACTGGCGCCACATGTCGCCTATTGGAAGGAAAGACCAGAACGAATCAGATCGAATTGAGTGCTGCTCTCGGGAGGAAAGAACTGGCCCGGGAGACCGCGGAAGGCCGATTAAGAAAGGGAACGCGCGCTCGGCCGGTGCCAGCCCGTTCAATGAGTGAGGACAAGACTCATTGCGGGCACCATTTCAGCAGATCCCGGCATCGGCCGCGCAGTCCGAGAACTCATTTCTGTTCGATGAATCGCGCGGGGATTGGCCGACGCGTCACTTCACTCTCGGCCGAAGGCCAAGGAGGGCCTATGAATCCGTCACACAAGCAGCCGCACAAGAAACGCGGTCGGAACCTTTCGCTCGAGTTGCTGGAGGATCGTCAGCTCTTGAGCGCAGGCGAGGGCAGCACGTTCGCGATCATGTCCGGGACGGTTGCCACGGCAAAGCAGGTCTCATCGGTGCAGTTCAAGATCAACCCCAGCGACTTCACTCCTGCCCGGAATGGTAAGATTCTTCTGGGCATCGATGTCGCCGCCGATCCCAGCACGTCGATTCAGCCCGAGATCGTGTCAGTCAAGAACGCCCATGGCCAGATCGCCGGGGGACTGATTCACTCCGCTTATACCAGGCAGATCATCAAGTCCAAGGGCCTGACCGATCCGATTAGCTCGGCCGTCCTGATCAGTCTTCCCGTGCCTAAGGCCGGCCAAGCCCCGGCTGTCTACACGGTGCAGGTTCGGGCTGCCAACAAAACGACCGGTGATTACCTTCTCGGATTCTATCTCCCCGGCGACGTCGCCGGTACCGGCACGGTCACCGCGGCCGATCTCCAGACCATCAAGTCCCTCATAGGTGTCACGGCAAGCGCGTCGAATTACAACTTCGACGCCGATGTCAACCGTGACGGCATAATCGCCCCCGCCGACCTGGCGTTTGCCGCCATGGACCTGGGCGCAAGTACCAAGATCAGCCCAGTCATCAGCGTCAATCTCAACCCGGCAGACGATCCCTCCAACGACCGGATCACCAGTAACACGACCGTGAACTTCACCGGCACGGTCACGCCCGGCGCGACGGTGACATTTACCGAGATCAACAACACCTTGCTCCACGCGACCACCACGGCTGACGCCTCCGGTAACTACAGCATCATGGTTCCGCTCGGTAACGGATCGAATACCTTCAATGTCACTACGATGGACGCGTTCGGCCAGTCGATTTCTGGTCAGATCGCGCCGGTGACTTACTCCGCCAGTCCGCCGCAGGTCGTCAACACGCCCGCGCAGTTAACCACCTCGACGACGCCCACGGCAACTTCGACGTCAACCTCGACCTCGACAAGCTGAGCAATCAGGCGCCATGGCGTCCGCGAAGCCACTCGAAACTCCGGGCAGGCCTGGTGGGCGAAACCGGTTCAGCCAGGCTGCCCGGTTTCGATCTCCGGCGTCGTGCCGGCCAGGGCCGCGGCGACGGCGTCGCGCACCGTCGCATCGGTCGACTTGCAGGTCTGCCGCAAGGCCTCGATCGCCGTTTCCGTGCCGATCCGGCCCAGCGCCCAGGCCGCCGCGGCCCGCACCACCGGGTCTTCACCGGCGTCAGCGAGCCTGCGAGCCAGAGCTGGCACGGCCGCCGCGACTTGCCGCTGTCCCAGTACCAGCGCCGCATTGCGCACGAGACCGACCCGCTTGGTCCGCACGAGCGCAGTACCTCGCAACGCGGTTCGCCACGCGCTTGCGTCGCGGTCCAGCCAATCGACGAGGTCGGGATCCGACCATTCCAGCCGTCCCTGTAGTTGCACCAGCCGTCCCGCCGGTGCCTTGCGATTCCAGGGACAGACATCCTGGCAAACATCGCAGCCGAATACCCAGCCGTGAAGTTTGCCGGCGAACTCCTCCGCGATCGTTCCTTTGTGCTCGATCGTCCAGTAGCTGATGCACCGGCGGGCGTCGAGTTGATAGGCAGAGACGAAGGCGTCCGTGGGGCAGGCGTCCAGACAGCGGGTGCAGGTCCCGCAGTGATCGGCGACGTGAGGATCGTCGGCAACCAGGTCACGATCGACCAGGAGCGCTCCCAGGACGGTGAAGCTTCCCAGCGCCCGGTTGATCAGCATCGTGTTCTTGCCGATCCAGCCCATGCCTGCCAGTCGGGCAAAGTCGCGTTCCATCAAGGGGGCCGTATCGGAAAGGGCCCGGCCGTGGATTCCAGGGCATTGCTGGCGCAGCCAGGCCAGCAGCTCCTCGAGCTTGTCCCAAAGGATCCGATGATAATCGAGCCCGCGGGCGTACCGTGCGACCTTTCCATGGACCGGGCTGGATGACTCGGGGACGCGCTCTCCATAGACGAGGCTGACCATCACAACCGAGCGTACTCCCTCGAGCAAGGCATCGGGATGTCGCCGGATCTCCACCTGCCTCTGCATGTAGGTCATTCCCGCACCGTGACCGGCCTTGAGCCAGTTGACAAGATGCGCGTGGCCGGGGGGCGAAACCGCTGGCGCAATGCCCACGCGGTCGAAACCAAGACGGAGGGCGTCGGCCTTGAGATGCTGCGTCAACTCGGCGGTGGTCATGGGCACACAGACTCAGGATCGCAGTCGGGCTTCGAGTTCCCGCGAGTCCTTGACTCCGAGGTTCTCATAGATCTGACGCGTCGCGTCGGAGCGATTGAGAGTGTAGAAATGGATTCCCCGAACCTGGTTGTCCAGCAGGTCGCGGCATTGCTCGGTGGCCCAATGAACTCCTACCCTGGCAACAGCCGGGGGGTCATCGCCACAGCGCTCGATGGCCCGCTGGAGCCGCCCCGGGATTCGGGCTCCGAGCGCCAGCTCGGCCATCCGCACCATGTTCTCTCTCGAGGTGATCGGCATGATACCGGCAAGGATTGGCACCTTGATGCCCACCAGCTCACAACGCTCTCGAAAATCGTAGAAATCCGGGTTACTGAAGAAGAGCTGGGTACAAATGTAGTCGACGCCGGCGTCAACCTTGCGCTTGAGATGATCGATTTCCAGCAGACGGTTCGGAGTGCCGGGATGCCCCTCGGGAAACCCGGCCACGCCGATCCCGAAGCCTCGCGGGTCGGCAACACTCGTCTGCGAGCGGACGTAGCGTACAAGCTGCTCCGCGAACTGGAATGCATCGCGGGAACGATCATAGTTCGCCAAGTTTCGGGGCGGGTCTCCCCCGAGTGCCAGGATGTTCTCGATGCCCGAGGAGGCATAACGGTCGAGGATCGCCCCCAGCTCTTCCTGGGAGTGGCAAACGCAGGTCAAGTGGGAAACCGCGGTCAGGTCGGTCTCGCGCTGAATCCGCACGATCAGGTCGTGGGTCCGCTCCCGGGTCGATCCGCCCGCTCCATAAGTCACCGAGACGAACGAGGGCCTCAGAGCCTGCAACTGAGCGATCGACTCGAACAAATCACCGGAAGCCCTATCCGTCTTGGGCGGGAAGAACTCGAAGCTGAAGGTGGTCGGATGTGCGTGGAAGATATCGAGTATATGCATGTTCGTGATCGTCTTACCCCAGAATAGCAAGGATTCCTGCACCGGAAAGGGGTGACCATAAGCATAACCCAGCCGTCTCCGAAACGGGAGTCCGATTTGATCCGAGCAAGCCGGCGCCGACTGGTTGCCGGCCGAATTGGGCGCGGCCGGGAGCCGGTCACCGATTTCAGGTAGGAGCGGAGACACCGATCTTGGGGCAGATTTGCCCGAGGGCGCAGCGGCTGCACCGGGGCTTGCGGGCCACGCAGATCTGGCGGCCGTGATGGATCAGGCGGTGGCTCAGGTCCACCCATTCCGAGCGGGGGACGGCGGCCATCAAGTCGCGCTCGATTTGCGTGGGCAGCTTGTGGGTGGTGAGCCCCAGCCGCCATGCCAGCCGCTTGACGTGGGTGTCAACCACGACACCCGTGGCGATCCCGAATGCGGTCCCCAACACCACGTTGGCCGTCTTGCGGCCGACACCGGCCAGTTCTGTCAGGGTTTCCACGTCACGCGGAATCTCGCCATCAAACTGATCGAACAAGTGCTTGGCCATCGTCTTGATATTCCTGGCCTTGGCACGGAAGAAACCCGTCGATCGGATCAGCTCTTCGAGGTCTCCCTGATCGCAGGTCGCCATGCTCCCAGGATCGGGGAAACGCTGGAACAAGGCTGGCGTAACCTGGTTGACCCGTGCGTCGGTACACTGCGCCGAAAGGATCGTCGCGACCAGGAGTTGGAACGGGCTCTGGTGAACGAGGGCACATATTGCCTGAGGATAAAGACGTTTCAACGCGCGAACCACCTGCCGGGCCTGAACCTTCGGATCGGCACTCGGTCGCTGCACTCGAGACATCGCTGGTTTCCTTTCCGCGGCACGACTTCCCGAACCGCGAGGGGTCGCGGGAATGTGCTTGCAAACCCTGATGTCGAATGGCCTTGCCGCCACGCCGAACAGACCTACAATGCGATTCGTCGCATCTCGGTCGAGATGATCGGCGGAATGGGCGAGTCTTGCTCACCAGACCGCAACTGACCCGATCTTTTTTTCCTCTGCCGTCGATGTCAAGCTCCATGTCAGTCCTCGAAGCCGTCACGAACACCTGGACTCGAAATCGACAGCGCTGGCAGTATCAATGATGGACCACGACCTCGATCTGCGGGACTTTGCCAATGTAACAAGGCTCTTTCCACTGCCCAACCTTGTCATGTTTCCACACGTCGTATTGCCGCTTCATATCTTTGAGCCCCGGTATCGCCAGATGACCGAGGATGCACTGGCGGGAGATCGTCTGATCACGATCGTTCAGATTACCCCGCCCGCCAGGGGAGAGCACTGGACCGAGCCGGTTCCGCTCGAGTCGGTGGGATGCCTGGGAAAGATCATCCAGCACGAGCGGCTCGCCGATGGCCGGTTCAATTTGTTACTGCTAGGTCGCAAGCGAGTTCGCCTGCTGCGCGAGATCGCCACGGCAAAACTCTATCGGATCGCCAAGGTAGACATCCTCCTGGACCAGCCGGCCGCTCTTCCTGAGGATCCGGCGCGGGCCGAACTGATCGGGCTGTTTCGCCGGTTTTTCGAGAGCCAGCGAAAACTTGATCCCGATCTGGCCGAGCTTTTGAACAAGCCCGTTCCCCTGGGGTTGCTCGCGGACATTATCACCCATGCGCTCGATCTGCCACCAGCCCTCAAGCAAAGGCTCCTGGCGGAGAGTTCCGTGGATCGGCGAGTGGACACCATTCGATCGGTCCTTCGCCAGGTCACGCCAGGCGAGGGCCAGCACCGACCGTTTCCCCCTCCATTCAGTGTGAATTGAGCGAGCGACGCGTGACCGTGGCGGCTTGATTTTCGCCCCGGCGCTGCTTACAATGAGAGCCTACCGTCGGAAGTTGAATCCAGACTCCAACTTAGATCTTAAGGCTCAGGAGAATCTGCGGTCTGACAACATTCGCCTTGAAGCCTACCGGAGTGGTCTTACTGATCTGGTTGACGACCGAGCCGGTTCGCCCTTGTGCTTGTTTCGAACCACCCGGCGCTCCACGCGCCTCTCCTTGATGGATATTTGAGGATGGCCACGAATTCATCACTGCAAGCCTTGAACGGCCTTGGCAACGGCGGATTGGGTGTGACATCGGTCTGCCCGGGAGACGAGTTGGAATCTACGGCTCTCGCGACCTCCTCACCGATCGATCTGGACCGTATCCGGCGGGCGGTTCGGGAGATCCTCCTTGCTGTTGGAGAAGATCCCGACCGGGAAGGGCTGCGGGAGACTCCGGACCGCGTGGCCCGCATGTATGCCGAGGTCTTCCAGGGCCTGCAACAGGATCCTCGCGTTCACCTCAATAAGCTGTTCCCACAGAAGTACGACGAGATGGTCCTGATCAGGGATATCCGGTTCGTCAGCTTTTGCGAGCATCACCTGCTTCCTGTGATCGGCAAGGCCCACGTCGCCTATATCCCCAACGGCAGCGTGATCGGTCTGTCGAAGATCCCCCGGGCGTTGGAGGTCCTTTCCAAGCGTCCCCAGATGCAGGAACGGTTGACCGAAGAGCTAGCCGATCTGTTGATGAAAGAGCTGGAAGCCAAGGGAGTGGCCGTGGTGATCGAGGCCAGCCACAGTTGCATGACCATCCGGGGAGTGAACAAGCCGGACAGCTCGTTCGTCACCAGCGCCATGAGAGGCGCGTTCAAGGAAAAACTGGCGACGCGCTCGGAGGTGATGTCACTGATTTTCGGCTCCAAGACCTGATCAGGCGAATGCTCGACCGGGTCCCGCCTCCGTGCTTGTCGGCCGGCCGACCCAGCCCGAGGCGCCGACCGGTTCTCTTTGATGGCCCCACTATCGCGGGATCGAACGATGATGTATGACACACCGATGCTTGCGGATTTCGGAGTCCGGCTGTCCTTCGGCCTGACGGTACTCTTGCTGGCGACGAGCTGGCAAAGCGTTCCGCTGCCGTTCTTCCGGAAACAAAGCCAGGTCATCCTTGGTCTCCTGGTCCTGGCAGCCCTGGATGGATCGCGATCGGAGGGACTGGGGCCAACCGTCTGGATCTTGATCGCCGCTGCTGCACTCGCTTACATGGCGACGATCGGCTGGGGCCTGGGGCTTCCCCGGGTCGCCGTGCTTGTGACCTGGTTGATCGCGCTGGCGACGGCCGGTTGGCTGGCATTGGCCTCTCGCAGCGTTTCACCCGTGGTCTGGGCGTTCAACACGGCAAGCCGCACTGCCTCAGGGTTCCTGCTGGGAGCGACGCTCGCGGCGATGCTGCTGGGCCACCATTATCTGACTGCGCCCGCCATGTCGATCGAACCGCTCAAGAGATTCGTGCGGTGCATGGGCTGGGGCCTGGTGGTGCGCGGGCTCATCGCAATCATGGGCATCTATCTTGCCCACTCAGGCATCCCCGGCCTGCAACGGAGCGCGGTTGATACTGTTCCAACGCTTTTCCTGCTGATGCGCTGGGGGATGGGATTCGCCGGACCCGTCCTGGCGACTATCCTGGCATGGAAGACGGTGCAGATCCGCTCAACCCAGTCGGCCACGGGAATCCTCTATGCGGCCATGGCCTTGGTGCTCTTCGGTGAACTGACCTCGCTGATCGGGGCGCGTACCGGCGGGCTGATCGGTTGAACCCCAGCGCCGGCAGGGGAATCCGCGACCGCTCGCGGCCTTCCAGTCGAGGCACTTTCACGGGCAGCGTCCAATCGAGCCGCATTCCTTTGCAGGGCCGTTTCATTTTCGGAGCGGGATTGGCAGTGTCTCTTGAAACCTCCCTCGCTGAAGCTGCCTGGCGGGAGGCGCCTCGATTTTCCGCTATGTTTCCCCGCGCGACGTGGCCAAGGGGTTTCCTGGACAGGCGTCGAGGACCATCCTCCAGAGCTGCCGGGCCTCGGCCCGGTTGCCGCGCTTTTTGGCCAGAACGTCGAGGATGCGCAGAGTGAGGTGGCCGTAGATGCCTTGGTCGACGCTGCAGAACTGGTCGGGACGCTTCAGCGTCAAGATCCGCCGCCAGCAGGCTTCGGCCTCGGCAGGCTGGCCGGCCTTGCGGTGGATGACGGCCCTTGCGGAAATGCAGCTCGGCTTCGTCGGGTCGAGCCGTAGGCCCTCGGAACAGGCGTCCAAGGCTGCCGGGAGATCGCCCTGCATCTGGTGGCAGCGGGCGATCAGGGCGAAGAGCTTGCGCACGATTGAGTCGGTGGGGGCCGATCCGAGGAGGCTGCGCTGGAGATGGCCCAGGGTGGTCGGCCAGTCCTGCCGCTCGACGGCGATCGGGTGACCGTCCCGTCGCCATGACGTCTTCCACCAACCCAGGGGACGTAGCTCAATCGGGAGATCGCCTGGTTTGCAACCAGGAGGTTGCCGGTTCGATCCCGGTCGTCTCCACTATAAGTTAAAATCAAAAAAGCACTTACGATAATCCATCCACGCGATTCACGGCATGGTTCAAAGTCGCTACCCTCGCAGGTGACAATAGCTGGGTGGCTGGGGTCGAGCTGGCAATAGCCAGCGAGCCCCCAGCGCGGTGGCCTCGGATCTGGGGGCGTCGCCCTCCGGGCGTCGACCCCAGCCACCCTGAGCTGTAACCCGCTTTTGAACCATGCCCGATTCACAACCAGGCGCTCGCGCAATTCTCAGCTCTGCACGGTGCTGGGATACGATTTACAAGTCGAATCAGTTCGAGTATCTGCGACCGGTATCAATCCCCTTCGATAACCAGGCGCTCGCACTTTGGGCAACTCGGCACGGAGTTGGTCTCGAATCCGCAAGTTGAGTAGAATGAGCTTGTCAGGGCTCGGATTGACATGGTAAACGGAGGTTGCCACGATCATGAAGACGAAGATTCTCGACTTGAAGCCGGAGTCGTTGCCGCCGTCGTGCTTGGGACCGGATGGGAAGTTCAAACGGGAGAGGGAGGAAGAGCGCCGAAAGCGGCTGGAATCGGCCCGCCAGCGTCTGCGCGAAATTGCTCAAATCCCTAATGAACCGAACGATCCGCCCGATGAGGAATGGATGCGCGGGATCGACGAGATGCGTCCACACCGGCCTTTGTTCGAGGGATGCTACTGATCCATGCAAGAGTATGTGTTGCTCGATTCCGGTCCGCTGGGTCACGCGTGTCAACGACGTGGAATAGTCTGGGATGATCAGTGCCGGCTCTGGATCGACGGGCTAATGGCGCGAGGAGTCGAGGTCGTCGTCCCCGAGGTTGCTGATTATGAAGTCCGGCGGGAGTTGACCCGGACCAATGCGTTGGGATCGCTCCACCGGCTGGATGACCTGGTCGCGACCGGAGGACTGTCTTATCTGCCGGTGACGACGGGGGCATGGCGCCAAGCCGCGTTGCTCTGGGCAGACGCCCGCCAGCGCGGCGTGCCGACCGCCTCCGCGGATGCGCTCGACGCCGATGTCATCCTGGCCGCATGCGCAGCAATGATTGGCCAGCCGGGCGATCAGGTCATTGTGGCGACGGCGAACGTCGGCCACCTCGCCCGTTACTGCGATGCGCAGTTGTGGACGACGATCACTTGATCCGGCTCGCCTCGTGGCTCGACCCTCCACGTCGTCCCAAAAAGCAGAGTGCCGAACCGGCGGCATCGCTCCGGAGCGAGGCTCGCAATGAACGCGGCGACGGGTTCGGCGGTCCTCCCGCTCGCCGTCTCTTGGTTTCCTGTGCAGCCGGGAGTGCAACGAGAGGAAGGGGAAGACGGAACGTGTGAAATCGCAAGTGGTTGCGAAGGGCAGACAAAGGGGTCAGGAACCATGTTACATTCGTCAGAGTAGGAAGTTCGGGTCGGGCCGCTGGAATTCGTGGATGTCGCAGTCGCCGAGTTCGGTTGCTCGGCCAAACATCCTCTGCCATGCATGAGGAATGAGCCCACCACGAAGATGGCAACAGATCGTCGGCCGGATCGCGGCGGCGGCAAAGCAGCTCGCTGCCGGATTCTCCCGCGAGCGACCAGAACCACCCCACCGATGGGCGAACCTCGCGCCATCTGAGCGAATCCCCGCCGATCCTGCGGAGGACGCCGCTGACTTCGCCGGGCGCTCGGCGGACCGGCTCATAGCATTCGGTTCATACGTTGAATCGGTTCAAGAATCTGCGCCCGAAATCCATCCCTTCGACAACCAGGCGGCCGCGTCACGCGTGACGGCAGGACGGGCGGTCAATTCCTGGCGGGTTGGTGGCCGAGATGTTAGATTAGAAGCAGGGAGGGGACCATGAACATCAGAGATCCGGCAGGCGATCGAACGATCCGGAGGCGAGCCACTCCGGCTCGAAGACCCATTGAACTGCGAGACGTACATTCTCCTGAAGGCCTCCGCTTTCGAAAGGATCCAGCGGCTCCTCGCTCCGCTCATCAGCAAACGGGATGACTGGCAATGGGCGGACGCTTATACCGTAGCCGATGAGGCGTTCCGCGAGGGCTGGGAAGCACCCGGCATGTCGGATTACGACGAATACGAGAAACACCGGCCGTGAACCGTGGCGATGTCGTGCTGGCGTTCCACCCGTTTGCCTCCGGATCGGGCGGCAAGAGGCGCCCCGGTCTCGTCGTGCAAAACGATGCCGACAATGCGCGGATGGCGGCCACGATTCTGGCCCAGATCACGACGAACCTCGCACGAGCGGGCGAGCCGACCCACCTGCTGATCGAGGCGTCCACCATCGAGGGCCAGCATACCGGTCTGCTACACGATTCGCTCGTGTCGTGCAATAACCTGGTCAGGTCTCATGCGGGGGTCTCTCATGCGGGGGTCAGACTTTGTTTTTGGTTTCGAAGACAGCACGTAAGAGCCGAGTAGGGAAGGGGCGCCCGGCGGGCTCAAGCGAGCTTCGGGTTTCCCCTTCCCTCTCTAAAATTCCGTACGGCGGGTTTTCCCCAGTACGGCTTCAAATGGACCGTCAATGGCGACCTTCGACGAGGTCCCAAGGCTTAAGTGCTGTCCACATGCGCCCCATGATTCCGTCTTATACGCCACCGCAGTTCTCGCTCCCAGGAATACGTGATCCCCGAAGGGATTACCCGTTCTAGAGCCTTTCGGTTCAATGTGGCACGACTCCCAGCAACTCCAACACGTCCATCC